>JBAQEN010000361.1:0-2972 GCA_049286765.1 Methylococcaceae bacterium | reverse complement strand
GGGGTGACGACTTGATAAAGCATTCCGTCAGCTCTGAAGCGAATACGGAAGTTTTTTTCATAGGGCTCCATGTGTATATCGGAAGCCCCCTTTTTTATCGCATCCAACAAGATTTTGTTTACGAAGCGTACTATGGGCGCATCGTCAATATCTGAATTGATTTCATTTTTAGTGGTATCTTCATCGCCTCCCGTGATATCCAGATTCTCCAGGTCTTCATCGAGCAAAGCGGACATTGAGGAATCTTTAGCTTCTAAAGCTGTTTCTATCGCTTTAACCAGTTTGTTTTCATCAACCAGTATGGTTTCCGGATGGAGCCGGCTTTGAAACTTTATGTCATCCAGCGCCTGAATATTGGTCGGATCGGAGATGGCGAGAAATAACGTTTTGCCCCGGATAAAAAGAGGAAGAGTATGGTAGTTGCGTATAAGCTTTTCGCTGACTAAATCCATAGGAAGGTTACGGACATCTATAGCATCGAGATCAAAATAAGGCAGGCCAAATTCAATTGAAGCTTTTGAAGCAATAGTTTTACTATCAATAATTTTATTAGCAACAAGGTAGCTGATTATAGGAGTTTTATTTTTTTGTGCTTGCTTGCTATATATTTTGGCATCGTTTTCAGTCAACAAGCCATCCTGAATCAAGCACTTTGTAATACCACTAAATTGAAAATCTGTTGATGCGGTAGCCATTTGATGATTACTTTGCCATTTGTGCAAACAAAAAATATAGTTGAATGAGGATGAAGGTGCAAGGCGAACAAGCTATTGAGTCCTGTGTCTTTATTTATAACGCCATGATTTTGCTTTGTTGTTGTTCAAGATTGTTAAGCATTGTCTGTAAATCAGCGAGCCGGATTTTTTCTTTATTAATAACCTCCGGTGGCGCTTTATCAACAAACGCGGGATTACTTAACTTGCCCTCAACTCTGGGTAAGTCGTTTTTAATTTTTTGTATTTCTTTTTCCAGCCGCGCCAATTCGGCTGTTTTGTCGATTAAACCCGCCATTGGAATCAGGATTTTCATCTCGCCGACCAAAGCGATTGCTGATTCCGGCGTGGCGGCATTATTAGCCAGCCACGTAATCGACTCCAAGCGTCCCAGTTTTTGCAAATAAATCCGGTTATTGGTTAAATAATCCTGATCAGTAGCAGTGCCGTTTTGTAGTAATACCGGCAATGGTTTTACCGGAGCGATATTCATTTCGCCCCGGATACGGCGAACGCCTAATATAAAGTTCATCAGCCAGTTAATTTCGGTGATAGCATTGGCATCGCAAGCATTTTCATCTACTACGGGATAGGGTTGGAGCATAATAGTGCTGGCATGCGTCGCACCCGTTCCTGACTGGTTCGCGGCATACACACCATCCCTGGCGATAATACCTGTTAACGGTGCAACCCTTTGCCAGATTTCTTCGGTAATGAACGGCATGACCGGATGGGCCAAGCGCAGTATGGTCTCCAAAATCGTTAACAGCGTTTTACGGGTTCCGCGTTGCAGGGCGGCATCATCTGATTGCAGCGATATTTTTGCCAGCTCCAGATACCAGTCGCAATATTCATTCCAGGTAAAGTCATAAATCGCTTGCGCCACCAAATCAAAACGGTAGTTATCAATAGCATGGCTGGTTGTCGCGGTCACCTGATGCAATCGGGCGGTAATCCAGCGATCCGCTTGTGTATAGGCGCAGGGTGCGTCAGATAAACCGTTGTCCTGTCCTTCGGTGTTCATTAACACGAAACGAGCAGCATTCCAGAGTTTATTGCAGAAGTTACGATAGCCTTCAGTCCGCGCAAGGTCAAACCGTATATCCCGGCCTGTCGATGCCAAAGAGGCGAAGGTAAAACGCAAGGCATCTGTACCATAAGATTGAATGCCGGCTGGAAAATCTTTGCGGGTGGCTTGCTCGATTTTTTTCGCCAAATGTGGCTGCATCATGCCGGCGGTGCGCTTTTCTATCAAAGCATCCAGTTCAATACCATCAATTATATCGATCGGATCCAGTACATTACCCTTGGATTTGGACATTTTTTGCCCCTCGGCATCACGTACCAGTCCGTGTATATAAACCTCTTTAAATGGCACAGCACCCTGGAATTTCAATCCCATCATAATCATTCGCGCCACCCAGAAGAATATGATATCAAAACCGGTAACCAGTACGCTGGTCGGGTAATGTTTGGCCAGTTCTTGCGTTTTTTCGGGCCAGCCCAGCGTGGAAAAAGGCCATAAGGCGGAAGAAAACCAGGTATCGAGTACGTCTTCATCTTGTTTCAGCTCATAGTCTGCTGGCAGGTTGTGTTTTTCGCGAATAGCTTGTTCAGAACGTCCGACATAGATATTGCCCTTGTTGTCATACCAGGCAGGGATGCGATGACCCCACCAGATTTGCCGGGAAATACACCAGTCCTGAATATTACGCATCCAGTCAAAATAAGTGTTTTTCCAGTTGTCGGGTACAAACTTGATGTCGCCATTTTCAACAGCGGCAATCGCAGGCTCAGCCAAGGGTGCAACTTTGACATACCACTGATCCGTTAACAAAGGTTCGATAACGCTGTGAGTGCGATCACCGCGCGGCACCATCAGTTTGTGGTCGACGGTTTTTTCGAGTAATCCCTGAGTTTCCAGGTCAGTAACAATCTGTTTTCGCGCTTCAAAACGATCAAGTCCTTGATATTTGGCGGGAATTAAATTATCTGCAAGTATACTAGCATCCTTGGTAAAAATATTAATTAGGCCGCCATGAGGCAAAGCCTGAATGGTAGAATGATTACGATGACGCAGCCAAACGCCATAATCATTAAAATCATGAGCCGGGGTGATCTTGACGCAACCTGTACCAAATTCGGGATCAACATGCTCTTCATCGGCAATAATCGGAATTTTGCGACCGGTTAGCGGCAATTCCAAAAATTCACCCAGTAAATGTTTATAGCGGTCATCATTAGGGTGTATCGCAACCG
>JBAQEN010000360.1:0-2614 GCA_049286765.1 Methylococcaceae bacterium | reverse complement strand
ACTAGAACCCAGCTGAATAATGGGCTAACTTTCCAGATAAAATCATAGCTTGTTGACCATTTTTCAAAAAAATGCCGGAAGCAGTCATAGGGCAAGTTTCCGGCATTTTGAATTCTTTCATAGTCTCGGACGCTCTTTGCCCTTATTTATCCCACCATACGGGCGTATGACCGGTTTCCTCTTTTCCTGATCTTTTGCCTTTTTGTGGGCGCTGGCGCAGTTGCTACCGCTCTTGTGAAAGATGCCAGCAAACTTAAATTCAGAGTTGCCATGGGAGTGACTTTGGCGTTGACACTGGCCGGTTTGTACGATCAGATACCGTTCAACGCAGCCAAGGGCAATGCCAAGACCCGTGATAGGTTTCTAGCTGAGCGCAGTTTTGTCCACCAGATCGAAACCAGCTTGCCTGCAGGGACGATGATTTACCAATATCCACATTCGCAATACCTGAGTGACAGCAAATATTACGGCTGGGGATCGTTCTCACAGTTGCGGTTGTATTTGCACTCGACAGGTCTTCGCTGGAGCAATGGCGCATCAAAAAACAGCCCCGTTGAGAACTGGCACGAACGAATCGCAGGCTTGCCAATCACAAGCCTAATCACCGAAGTGGCGGCTGCCGGCTTTCAGAGAATTGTAATCGACCGCGCTGTAGTCCCCCAAAACGAATTTCAGGAGGTACAAGCAGCCCTCGCCAACCAAGGACTTAAAGTGTCAGAAGATGCACCCAGTGGTCTTGCCTTTGTCAAGTTGAAAGATCCAGGATTTCGAATCGTTTATGACCCGGCATTTCGCGAAGCCGAGCGGCTTGTGATCTCTGAAACACCCCGATTGCAAACAAGCGCACTGCCTCGATTAGTCAATCCAATGGCGTTAAAAAACCTGCTCGAAAAGAACAAAGAAAAAGGTACATTGGCCATTGAACGGGCGAATCATCCCGAGGTGTTCTTTACTACAGCCCAGTTGGACCGCGGCAACGGAGAACAACCCATCTCTCCACTTTCCGACATGCAGGGAAAGTTCGGGTGCAGCGTCACTTCAGCAGCATCGTCCGGTACCGCCAATGACACATTGATGATAACTCTTACAAATAACAGTAATTTTGACTGGAAGTTCAATCATGGTAAATTCCCCTTGCGGATTGGCGTTCATCTGCGTAATCTGGACGGAACGCTCCACAGATGGGACGACGGTTTTAGACTTCCGATCGAAACTCCGGGCATCGTTACCGGCAAAGCCACCCACAGCGATACCTTGTCGATACCGCGTGGAGCCACGCAGCAGCTTCGGTTCCCGCTTTCGCAGCTCGATCTGAAACAGCTTGGAGAGGATCATCAGTACCTGATTGCGGATTTCCGCATGGTGCAAGATGGTCATGCCTGGTTTGAACATCTCGGTTGCAAGGTAATCGCTAGTAAATAGCCCAAAACATGCCATCGAACAGCTCCAAGTATTTTTTAATACTTGATTATTTGCTCTTTCTGGCTGTTCTGCTGGCGCTGCCCTGGCACGTAATATGCTGTTTCCAGTATGGTCCAACCGCTGAATTGTAAGAAGAATAGTGTAGATTTTGCGTTTTAAATTACCGATCCACACCAGCATTCCTCAATATCCATTTTGAGCTTACCGGCATTATAGAACCCATCATGTTTTCATGGACTATAAGATACTTCCCATAGATAACAGAATCTCGACAAAATTGGGTTAACGCTTAGCCTTTATGAAATCCTGTAAGTACAAACTACTTCATTTTTAACACCAGATAGTTAGCAAGCCGTTATACATAGCGTATAATTGCCATTATTTAATTCATTGATTTTAGACGGCGGAACATGAGCATTACACTTTCTAACAGAGTCCAGGCAGTTAAACCTTCACCTACATTGGCGATTACCGCCAGAGCCGCACAAATGCGTGCTGCAGGCAAAGACATTATCGGCCTTGGCGCAGGCGAACCCGACTTTGATACGCCGGATCACATTAAAGCAGCCGCTGTTAAGGCGATGGATAGCGGTTACACAAAATACACAGCCGTAGACGGTATCCCCAGCCTTAAAAAAGCCATTATCGCCAAATTTAAAAATGATAATGGTCTTGATTACCAGCCCAAACAGATTCTGGTCTCCTGTGGCGGCAAACAAAGTTCTTACAATCTGACCCAGGCGATGATTAACCCTGGCGATGAAGTGATCATTCCGGCGCCATTCTGGGTTTCTTATCCTGATATGGTGTTATTGGCCGACGGTGTGCCCGTTATTATTGAAACCACACAGGCCCAGCATTTCAAGATTTCGCCTGAGCAGCTACGCGCAGCTATTACCGATAAAACGCGGTTAATCTTTATTAACAGCCCATCCAATCCATCGGGAGTTGCCTATAGTCTGGAAGAACTGAAAGCCCTAGGTGACGTGCTTGCGGATTTCCCAAACATTATTATCGCCACCGATGATATGTATGAACATATTCTTTGGGATCAAGGCTCGTTTGTAAATATTTTAAACGCGCATCCTGAATTTTATGAACGCACGGTGGTCATGAATGGCGTATCGAAAGCCTACTCAATGACCGGCTGGCGTATCGGTTATGCCGCAGGACCAGCTGATTTAATCGAAGC
>JBAQEN010000359.1:0-4493 GCA_049286765.1 Methylococcaceae bacterium | reverse complement strand
ACGCCGCTTGAATCTCTGTACACCAGATTTGACTATAGCTCCTGGATTTGTCTCCACAATCAACACGGCATAGTGGTCTTGTTTAACAAATTGCTCTGCCAAAACATGATCTAAAAATTTGATCAACGCATCGTAATAGCCTTCGACATTGAGCAAGCCGCAAGGCTTAGTGTGAAATCCAAGCTGTACCCAAGTCCAAATCTTAAATAATTCCTCAAGCGTGCCTATCCGCCAGGGAGCGCAATAAATCCATCTGCAAGCTCGGCCATCAGCAACTTCCTCTCATGCATGGATTGGGCGACATGCAATTCAGTCAGATTTTTGTGCGCGACTTCTTTATGCGCCAAGCTTTAAGTATGACACCGATAGCTTGGCCACCGAGCTTCAATACATGATTCGCCACCATGTCCAGGATGCCTATACTGGCGCCTCCGTAAACCAGCCTGATGTTTCGGTTGACCAATGATTCGGTCAGTGAAAAAGCGGCTGAGGCGTATGCACCGAGTCGCCCAGGACTAGATCCACAATAGATACAGATACTATTAATTGACGTCATGTTTGCATTTTGGTCGAATGGTATTACCGATATTCAGATTCCTGATTACGTACGAGTTTCTGCCAAAATCGAAACGGAGTAACCGCATAAACCTTAAGCTCAGCAGCCTGCAAGGCTGATAAAGCAGATATGGCAGTCAAAACTCAGCATCATGATAAACATTCTGCACATCGTCCAGATCACCCAACATATCTAAAAACTTTTCAAACAACGCAATATCATCACCGCTAATTGGGGTAACGCTTTTGGGCAGAAATTGAATCTCGTCCACCTCAAAATCAATCTCTCCGTAAGTATCCGATAAAGCTTGTTTGGCTTTAAAGTAGTCGGCAGGAGGCGTGAAGACGGTGACTTTTCGATCATCGCTTTCAATGTCGGTAACGTCGACATCGGCTGAAAGTAATGCCTCAAGAACAGCATCCTCATCAGCATTTTTAAATGCCAAGATCGCAGCATGGTCAAACATGTGACTGACCGTGCCTTGAGTGCCAATTTTACATTTTGTTTTGGTAAAACACTGACGCACATCACCAAAAGTACGGTTCGGGTTATCGGTCAGGCAGTCGACTATCACCATGCAACCACCGGGACCATAGCCTTCATAACGCGCAGGCGCGAAATCTTCACCGCCGCCTCCTTTAGCTTTGTCGATGGCTTTCTCAATAACATGGGTAGGGACTTGGTCTTTCTTGGCGCGTTCAATCAACCCCCGCAAGGCTAAATTCCCAGCTGGGTCAACGCCTCCCGATTTAGCGCTTACATATATTTCACGGCCATATTTGCTGTAGACCTTTGCCTTGGCATCGGACGTTTTAGCCATAGACACTTTACGGTTTTGATAGGCTCTACCCATTTTGCTGTTGCTCCAATAACAATAATAAAGCAGCCGATTTTACAGATAAGTAATTGCACGGGAAACTTATGAATAGGCCAACAAAGCTGGGCATGTCCCGATTTCATAGTCATATCATTAGTTTAGTGTCAGGCTATGCTGTTTCATTTGATACTGTTGCTTGTCGTACTGCTTATTGCCGATCGGATCAGTCTGTAATATCCGGCATTCCTTTTGAACGGTATATGACAGTTCATTGTATTGGATGTTACCACTTTGCATATTGATTGAGTTCTTTGGCGTACGGCATAGCCTTATCTCAAACGCATTTTTCTGTTCTTCATTTCCACCCGATCATAGACCTAATTTAGTTTATTTCGGATAAACAGGCTGTTGTGGATAACCCTGTTGTGGTTGCTGATAGCCAGAAGGTCTGGTGGCAGTTTGCTACCCGTGACAACTTTTTTTAGGTACCCTTTATTCTGCATACAGCTATTCATTTGAGTCGGCGATATCAAGGCTTTGGTAGCTACATCTTTCATGATACTTAGCACATCTTTACCTGCTGGGACTTCATCACCAGCGTTAGCTTGATCTTCGCATTCTGCCGTTTCACTAGGGTCGGCAAGATAGCCTTCACGATCAACCCATATTGTTCTTTGTTTAGGTGCGGCATGGGCAGGCGTTAATACAACCGATACCATACCAATTAACAACAAACCGGCTGTTTTTAAAAAACGTCCTCTGTGTTGAATGATTACACGATTCTTAGAAATCAAATTCATGGTAAGTTCACTCTCTATGTTTACATTAAAACATTTCTCTTTGCGCTAAATAGTTACTAATTTTCCAACTAATAACTGAACGACAAATCAATTCTAGGACAAATCAGTCAGGATGCTCCTTTACCAAAAAGGCGAGCCTTGATGAAAATCCGTAACTTTCTTGATGATCGAACAAAACAGACTCTAATGTGGGTCAAAAATGCCATTGGAAGCTATTAGAGTGTAAAAAAGCTTCCAATTTTTACACTGTTAGCGTCAGTTTTCCCAGTGAGCTAAGGTAGTAGGCACTTTAAAACAATAACATAGAAATTCTTTCTGGTAAAAATTGGTAAATTTTCCACCCTAGTTTGACTAGGTAACGACATTATTAGCATGAAATTATCCTGCTTTGACTCGTTTACAGTTCAGGTTAACGTTACTGGCAATGACCGAAGTTATTTGGATTGATCAACTTTGATGCTTTTTACTGATAAACAATAGACGCATGATGTCATGTCAGTTCTTCCAAAAAGTCAAATAGTTTCAATATAAGCGCATCTTTTTCCGATTGACTCATTGTATTCAGTTCTGCTTGGCTTGGGCGTTTTATGTTTTTCGTGCTCTTGGCATAACTGCTTTCTATATGCTGAGCAGTTACTTTGAACCATCTATCACAATGATGTCTTACCTTTGCTCTCCGTTCTTTAAAATCAACTATCGACTGATCAAGCATTGAAACAATATCTTCATAGCAAATACTATTGATGCTACCAAGGATATAATCAGCCAGCCTGGTGATTGCTAACCAGTTTGCATCATTATTTACAAAATAAAATGCTTCGATAAACAACTCATCCAATTTCTCATCTTTTTGTCTATTGGCAAAGTAACATTGTAAATATTCATTTAACAAGGCAAGTCCAGAATTACCGCCATAATATTTTAATGCTTTTGCGTTAATTAACTGAAGTTTAAATATCTCATTATCGTGATCAGCAATATGTTTAGCTTCTGCCAGTGGCGCTATAAGCAGATTAATAATATCCGACTCAAAGGCTATCCGATAATCTTTTACCAATGGCACCATTGCTTTGTTGTGCTCCGTTAATTTATACGCCCAACTATCAAAAGAATGCGGTAACATTTCAATTAACCGCCCCCCTTCTAATTGTGCAATATAATTATCTTTAATTGCTTTATAATCCGTGACATCCACTTCTGCCACGCAGCTCATCTCCTTAAATATAATTTTGAAGGGAATAGATGGCATATTCCTGGCTTTGTTATTTAAATAAATACCCGCAGCACGCCCTGCTTCATGAAATGCAACACGCCTCTTATACTCTACTAATTTATTCTGACTGGGAGTGGTAGTTATCTTGTTTTGTTTCATATATAGGGTAAACATAACGATACCTCCATAAAATTAGTTACACTAACTCAAAAGCTCTGTCGCTTCGGAGAAATAGCAGTCAAGTAATATAAACGATTGTTTGCTGCGTCAATATTAATACTAGACTATCGAGCTTTTTTGTCAAAGGTCGGGGCCAACTAAAACAGGACACTTCCTTAGGCAGGCGTTCTGTAAAATTTTTGATCTAATTCCAGATCGGATTGCCGAGTAGACGCATCATTAAAGATTAAATGACAATATCAATATTCGAATTAAAGTATCAATCCGTAAGGAGACCTATCGCACTAATTTAAAAAATAAGCGGCTTTAGGATCCCAATGCCTGTACACGTTCTTATATATCTTAAGTATGCATAGATGATATGGACTCCTCCCCCCCTAAGGGTGCCATAATGCACTAAAAAGCTTTGATGTTGGTTGTTTTCCTGCTTACATTTTAATTGTTCTATAGAAAATAATTTTTATGCAGAATGTCTGTAATTAATAATACAACCAGTATTGCAGTTTATGGCTTAAGCAGGATAACCTTATCCGCAGATAGGTACGGATTAATGTGCTTCACAGCTGCTTCAGCATGTATAGTAGCCGAACCTAGCTCAAATGATTAGAAAGACCCAAATCAACAAGCATAAGTTGTACTTGATATTTACAGAACGACAGCAGAAATAGTTGTTTTAATAAAAAAATCATTTTAATCAACGATACCCAAGTTTTGTCAAGTCACGAGACAAACATTCGTAATAGAACTGTTTCGCCATGGCCTCACGAGCTGTATCACATGCGTGCTCAATCGCCTGTTGTTCCCCAGCAGTAGCACTAGAAAGGTCTGGTTTCACATCCGGTAACTTACTGTTTGGCGCATTAGTATACGGGTCACAGCAGTAGTACTGGACAGGCCTGATTTCACTGGGCTCTTCCAACTCAAAAC
>JBAQEN010000358.1:0-1692 GCA_049286765.1 Methylococcaceae bacterium | reverse complement strand
TGCATTAGCTTCATTATGGGTATTAGTGCCATTATGAGTCACAATTTTCTCAACAATATCGCGGTATTCAGCAAGGCTCTTTTCTGTAAACCATTTTTCAAACGTTTTATAGTTTGAGTCTGGATTTAAAGCATCGTGATAACCATAAAGCCTTGATCGCGATTCAAAAGAATGTTTGGTACTAGCTTTCGTTTGTTTCCATAATCTCCCCGTTCCATAATAAGCCACAATAGGTAAACCCACCTGTTCACCAGCCCTAACCAGTTGCTGTAATTTTTTTGCATAATCAATAATAACTCTCGCTTTACCGAAAGTAGTTTGCGTTTTTTTTCCAGTTAACTCCCTTGACCATTGCTCAAGTTGCCCATCAATAACACCCGAGGCGACTAAGGTAATAGGGTATTGAGCTTCCATTCGCTGATTAGCATCTTCGAGCTTAATATGTAACCCGTCTCTTATGGCTAATCTGGCATCTTCATGCTTAAAACCTTTGCTGATGCCGGTATCAAAGCCACCCATAAATGGCCCTAAAGCAATAGCAATCGCATCCAAAATTGCCGTCTTGCCCACACCGTTTTCAGCCACAAGCACGGTCAATTGCTCATCCAAATCAATAGATAATGATTCAAAGCAACGAAAATTGGTTATCTCAAGTTTTTTTAGTTTCATTGTCGCTTATTCTTAAGATATGAGGCGCGCATGGCACGCCCTACGCCGTTTTTGCAATTCGATACCGCCTGTCACAAGCCGCACAAAAACCACCGACTGCCATGAATACCGCACCCAGCCATATCCAGCGGATGAATGATTTGTAATAAATCCGCAGACTCCATGCTCCCTGATCACCCAGAGGTTCACCGATGGCAACAAACAAATCCCTGAATAATCCGGCATCAATCGCCGCTTCCGTCATCGGCATTTTTTGCACCTGATAAACGCGTTTTTGTGGCTCAAGCCTGGCAACCTGATTGCCCTCATGACTGACTGTTACAAATGCCTGCTCGGCCACATAATTGGGGCCTTGGGTTTGTTTGACACCATGAAACTCAAAAATATAGCCTGACATATCCAGAGTGTCACTGGGGGCCATACGAACATCTTTTTCCACACTATAAACACTGGTTAAGGTAATACCTGTGACAAATACTGCAATACCTAAATGAGCTATGGTCATGCCATAAAAACCTGCGGGCACGGTTGCAAGCCGTTGCCATGAAAATCCCTTTATTCCCATGCGATCAACAAAAGACAGCGCAGTAATGGCAACCGTCCATAATGCCAATGTTAAACCTAAAACCGCAGCCCATGAATAAAAAGGCATCACTAAAGGAATCAACAAACCACCGGCAACACAACCTGCAATAATCCAGCGCACCCGCAGTGCGAGTTCGTTGATGGAATCTCTTTTCCAGCGTAATAACATGCCTAAACCCACAGCAATTGACAGAGGGGCCATTAGCGGAATAAATACGGCATTAAAATACGGAGGGCCGACTGAAATCTTGCCTAATCCCAAAGCATCAATCACCAAAGGATATAAGGTACCCAGTAAAATACTGGAAGCCGTTACCACCAGCAGAACATTGTTAAGTAAAATCGCGGATTCTCTGGAAACCCATTCAAAAGTAGCGCTACTTTTAACATAAGGCGCTCTTATCGCATAAAGCAATAACGAACCGCCCACCACTACGC
>JBAQEN010000357.1:0-5893 GCA_049286765.1 Methylococcaceae bacterium | reverse complement strand
AGCATTAGGCGCAGCAATGCGAAAATTGGTACAGATTTGCTTTGGTGTTCTAAAACACCAACAACCCTATCAACCACAAATGGGATAATTTTCCACTTGCGATTGATTGGGAGAGATGGTATCTACGTTTACTATTTGATTTGTATCAAAATCAGGACTTAGTCGTATTTGCATAGTTAATTTTTATGATAATAGCGCCAGTCAGCGGGTTTCATTATCCTGGCATGGAACCACGATAACCTGGGCAAAGCCTCCGCCGGGCGTGCGGAAATTCGTCGTTTGTCCCTGATATAAACGGGCGCTTATTAATTGTGTTTGGCCTTTGTATGCATACATACGAAGATCCACTTTAAAATCGACCATCTTGTTTTCTACTTCCAGCAGCCTTTCACTGGGTTGCACCAGTTTCTGTGCGACATAGTCGCTCTGCAAAATTTCACTGAACACACGACGCGTTAATTTATCACCGCGATATGCGGCTTTGCTGCCGTAGCCTTTGGCGGGTTTAAAAAACAGTTGCTTGCGGTTGGCCCATAGGGTTTCAGCATCATCAGGATGCACGCAAACCGTATCAGCGATGCCTGCAACAAGTATGGCTCTGGTTTTCGCGTCGACTCCCATATCCAGCAACGCCGCTTCATCAGTCAGCAGCGCGAGATTTCTTTTATCCGCATAAAGAGCATGGGCCCGTGGATGAGGAGTGATGACCACTGCGGCTGCCAAATAGGCTTCACGCACAGACTTGTTTGCAGGGGCTTCCAATCCGAAATCGGTTAGCCGGTTATAAATAAGATCGATACGCAGATCTTTGCGCCAAAGCGCTCCGTCCTTGTAAACGAGCTCCGAGGGATCACAAATAACGGCATTGATGTTATTTTGTTCAAACAGTTTTTTGAATAACAAAAATTCCGGCAACATATATTGGGTTTGCGGATTTTCATCGACGATGGCGATAGCGCACAAGGGCTGTTGACCCCGTTCAGCCTGCCACTCTTCGAGAAACATTTTAATAAATTCCTGTTCGGGATTATTTACCGGCTGTTTGTCTGCCGGTATTTCTGTTGCCATCAGTTTACAGCACGCCCTTTGCGCCCGGGCCATAATGGCATTGAGTAATGCTCCTCCGGCGTTGGTATTTATTTCAATTAATTTCGGTCCCGCGCCGCTCAAGTGAAAGTCGTAACCGAAAAAAACGCCGTGGGCCTTTGGAACAAATTGCGCCGTGTCTGGTGCATAGCCAAGAACACGCTGTTGATAAGCGGGTAAAGTTATGACGCTTTCTACTGCGGCAATAATGTTACGTTGCCTTTCTATATATGAATCTGAAACAAAGACTGCCGATTCAGCAAAAAGGTGAGGGCGTTCTTCTATGATCATCCGGTACAGATTGAGATCATTTTGCCGCCGCCATAATTCCGCCCGTATTGCGTCCCGGTTGAGAGATACACATTGACATTGGCTATTAAGCAGTTCGGCCGTTTGTTCGCAGGTAGGATCAGAGGGTTTCTGAGATGTGCTTTGATTACAGGAAAGAGTCATTTAAATTTCATTTGTTGCTGTTAAGGTTTGTGCTGAATCCGGATTTAAATAGTGGGTCGAATTTGTAATAGGGATAGGTGGTTTATCGATAATATTAAGCGGGTTAATTCTGCTTTGGCAGATTAGCCGGCAAATCCGTCAAGCCGCCGGGAAGCGGTTATCCAGCACCATCGATGGCGAGCTTAAATCCATTCATGGGGCCTGGATTCGCTTACGCGGTCAACGGCTCCGGCAATTAATACAGGACTGACGAACTTGGAAAATATGGATATGTAATCTGGTAAAGCGGGACTCATAATAGAACAAAATAAAGCTAATACCCATCACTTATTTTTGTTTGTCCAATTAGGCAAAAAGAGATGCTTTTTGAATAGTAAGTGATATAACGCAATATTTTATTAAACTGTGTTATATAACACAGTTTAATAAATCGATATGGGGCTTTATTGTTTAAAACTTAATTAAATCAATTTGATAAAGTTTTGGCATCGTTCATGCTTTTAATTATTTATGTTTTATTAATTAATTGTATATCAGAGGTGAATAATGAGTCAGCAATTAGCACGCACAGAAGTTAAAAAAACCAATAATGGCTCTTTGTTATTAGGAACTGGTTTAGCTGTTGCGTCAATGATTTTTGTGCCTGCTTTGGCTATGCGGTTGGGTATGGGAGCCAGCTTGACGGGCGCCTTAAGAATTGCACTGATGAAGGCATCCAGCCAAGCAGTGCGTGGTTCAACCGATGTTTCTAAAGCTGCTTAAAAAATGCTACCGTTGTTTTGTATGAATAAAAAAAACCGGTGCATTTTGAGCCTTCTATAGTTAAAGGTGAATAGTTTTTTACCTGATCTTACTGCTGTGATCTTTCAATCGGGTCTGATTTTTTCGTCTATCCGGCTTACTTCAACAACTAAGCGGTATTTCCAGCCGTTGTAGCCAGCTTTAAATTTTGCTAATATTAAGCTTCTGGCAAGCAAAGGAAAGTTAAAGTTATAAATGAGCGATACAAAAAAAGCGTGTGATCTTTGTGGGTTAGCCGTTGAAACACCAGGGTTTACGTTGAGAACCAAAGAGGGTGATAAGGCGTTTTGCTGTGAAGGATGCAAGGGTATTTATCAATTGTTAAATGATGATTTGATCCAGCCTGAGTCAGAGCAAACCAAATTAGTCACCCATTAGTTTAAATTTTTAAGGAAAAATCAAAATGAAGCATGCGCAAAATTCTATGTCTAATGAAATTGTTAAGGGGTCTCTGGCTTCAGCAACAGTACACACGGGGAGAAGATTGATGAATAATGTCGCAAAACATCCGGTTCTGGTTTTTGGTTTAGGCGTAGCAGCAGGTTATTTAATTTATAAATACAGAAAAGAAATTATTTCCGGTACAACTAAAGTGGTGGATGCCGGTAAAGATTTTGTGTTACAGCAAAAAGAAAATCTCGAAGATATTGTCGCCGAAAGCAAGGAATAAATTTGCAGATTCTTCACTAAAGTTAGTTCATTCTTTACCGAATGAGTGACTTCCATCAACGGGTGTTTTTCCTGTCTGCATGAATACAGGGCACCCGTTTCGTTTTTCTAGGGGTTTACTATAGTTATGTCTGTCCAAAAAGAATTTGTGCTGCGTTATCGTGTGGACGGGCATGTAAGGTTTCAAATACCTGCTCAGATTTGTAATGTTGATGTAGCAAAAGCGGTAACGGATGGCATTTCTGGAATAGACGGTGTATACGGCGTTAATCTCTATCGCAGTCAACAGAAATTATCTATTCGTTTCAAGGAATCTGTCTGTGATTTCAAATCGTTGGCTAGGCAATTGTTTCATTTGCTTGCTGATCTGGAACAAAAAGGCGCTTTAAAACCGAAGCCTGTTTCAAAATCAGTTAAGTGGAAGGAAAAAGCTAAATCCAGATTAGACGGTTTTAAAGCGACACGCTGGGCCAAAGAAAAATTCACCGATGCCAAAGAAACCGTTCAGGCGGCCAAAGTCATTACCAGGTTGGGCATGAAAAAACCCAAGGCTTTCATGAAAGACCCGGAAAAAACCATCATTGATTTTTTAAATGATATTCTGGTGATTTTTCTTATAAGGTTACATTGGAACGATATTACTCAGAATTGGCTGGTAAAACCCCTCAAGTATCGTTATGAATGGATGGCTTTGTTTTATATGTTTTTTTTGTTGGTTCGTTCACGTAAACCAAAATAAATACTGGCATGAGAGAGTGCGTTTCATCCGTACATCCAGCCCATTACGAGATCCCGATGCAGGGAAACTCTGCCAAGTAAGATCCTATTAAACAATATGATTCCTTGATAGGGCCACAAGCTGATATCACATTCCCTGTCATATTTTTTAGAACTTTCGTTATGGATACACAAACACCCACTCCGAAAAATTTCCAGCTTGTTCATCAATTAAAGAGGCGGATCAGAATTTTGTCGCCGGTTTTGAAAAATGATCAGGAGCGTGGCTATATTTTTGAAATTCTTTTAAAAAAAAGGCCTGAAATAAAAAAGATTCGCTCGGTTTATGCGCTGGGCTCTGTTGTTATTGAGTTTGATCCGGTCAGTTTGCCAAAACAGAATTTACTTATTTTGCTGGATGCCGTTCTGGGTAATATTGCCAGGAAACAGCCTGATGAGCACAAACAGCAAAAGAAAATCCTTGATGGTCCGGTGCAGGAAGTAGACCTTGCGGTTGAGGGTATGACCTGCGCATCCTGTGCTTTGCTGATCGAAATGGTGTTAAAACGCGACCCCGGCATCAAACAGGCCAGTGTCAATTTCGGTACATCCACCCTTACGGTTCATGGCCAGTTAACCAAAGATGACGTGAGCGCCAAGGTAGCGACACTGGGTTATAAGACCTACGCGATGGATACTTTATCTCAACGCAAAAATCTGATTGAAAAGGAACAGCAGCGGATTGCTATGGCTAAACGCCGTTTTATCTGGTCCGGAATGTTGAGTTTTCCCGTTGTAGTGGTCGGTATGAATATGCCGACATCACGCTGGTTGCATTGGCTGCAGTTTGCACTCACCACTCCGGTAGTCTTCTGGTCGGGCTGGACATTTTTTGCCAAGGCCTGGCGTTTGGCAAAACAACGAACGGCGAATATGGATACGTTGATTGCCTTGGGGGTAGGTTCTGCTTATGGCTATAGCTTGCCTGCATTATTCATGCGCAGAGGCCATCTTTACTTTGAAGCGGGCGCGGCCATTATCACTTTTGTGCTGTTGGGGCGCTTTCTGGAGGAGCAAGCCAAAGGCAAGGCAGGTGAAGCGATACGTAAACTGGTCGATTTGCAACCGCAAACTGCAACCCTCATTCGTGACGGACAAGAATGTGTCATTGCTGTTGATGATTGCGCCATAGACGATGTATTGCTGGTTCGTCCCGGCGAGAAAATTCCTACCGACGGTGTCGTCATTCAGGGTGTATCCACGGTTGATGAGGCGATGGTGACGGGTGAAAGTGTGCCGGTCGTTAAAGACGTTGGTCACAAGGTGATTGGTGGTTGTGTCAACGGCAGCGGCGCGTTGCGTATCCGCGTAACAGCCGTGGGTATGGATACCGTGCTGGCGGGAATAGTGCACATGGTCGATCAGGCTCAGGCAACCAAGTTACCGATTCAAAAACAGGTGGATAAAATTTCCGCCGTGTTTGTGCCTTCAGTGATGATGCTGTCAGGTTTAACCATGACCGGCTGGCTGCTGGCGGGTGCGCCCTTCGGCTTTGCTTTTGGGAATGCCATAACGGTCTTATTGATTGCCTGCCCATGTGCGCTGGGCTTGGCAACACCTGCCGCGATTATGGTGGGGGCTGGTCAGGCCGCACATGAAGGAATTTATATCCGCAACGGAGAAAGTCTGGAAACAGCAGCGAAGCTCAATATCGTCGTTTTTGACAAAACCGGCACGATTACCGAAGGCAAGCCTAAAGTCACTGATTTACTTAAACTGTCTCGTATCAGCGAAAAAAAACTAATCCGGTTGGCGGCCTCGGCAGAAAATAATTCAGAACATTTTTTGGGCAAAGCGATAGTGGCTTTCGCTAAAGAACAGTCTATAGCGTTACAGGAATGTACGCATTTTTACAGCGATGCCGGGCGGGGTATCGAAGCGGAAGTTGATGGTGAAAAGCTGTTGTTGGGTAATAGCGCCTGGCTGTCAGAACAAGGAATAGATGTTGATGGCTTGTTGGCGGCAGCCGGTGATTTTTCCGGGCAGGGTAAAACACCGGTATTGATGGCAATCAATGGCAAAGCAGAGGCTTTATTCGGTATTGCTGACAAGCCACGGCTACAGGCCGCGCAGGCTATTCAACATCTGAAAAAACTGGGTGTGCAAA
>JBAQEN010000356.1:0-3271 GCA_049286765.1 Methylococcaceae bacterium | reverse complement strand
CCCGTAAATTGCAACGTTACCTTACCCAGCCATTTTCGGTTTTAGCTCAGCATACCAAACAAGCCGGGGTATCTGTATCGCTTGAGCAGACTTTGACTGATTGCGAAGCCTTTCTGGCAGGGCGCTATGATGAATTATCCGAAGAGCAATGCTATATGCGCGGCGCCATGCAGGAATTTTAATGAACCAATTCGTGCTGAACCTGTTTGATGCAAGCCATGAACAGCGGATCACGGGCGTTACGTCTTTTATAGGCGAAGATGCCACGGGCAGTTTTGGAATCCAGCCCAATCATGCGCGGTTTATGACTACGCTGGTTTTTGGTCTGGCGCGTTTTCGTTTGGCTACAGAGGACTGGCAATATTTGGCCCTGCCCGGTGCAGTTGTCTATTTCAATAATAATGAATTAACGATAAGTACCCGGCATTTTCTGATAGATACAGACCTTGAACGAATCAGTACCTTACTGGAGCAGCAATTGATAACCGAGGAAGAAAATCTGCTTGCCACCCGTGAAAGCCTGCACAGAATGGAACAGGCCATGCTTAAACGCATGTTGACGCTTAAACGCAAGGCAGCATGGCAGCCATGACTAATGGTGCGCCATCGTTATATTGGCGGAAATTTCAACATCTCATCCATGAAAGACTAATACCGCAGCTTGGCATTTAAGAGCTTTAGCTAAAATTTTCGTGTGCTCTAAACCTAATGTTATATTGTCATGATCAATTACTGAGATCGTAGACGGGAGAATACCTGTAAGTTCAGATCCCTGCGATGACGCAGGCAAATCAATTGGACCAAACACAATAGCTTTGATTTCATCCTTGTCTTTTCCCCTTGGCGCCGTCTTGTTCCGAATAATAATCGCTACATTCCTTTTCGCGGCCCCGGACCACCCGCAGGCCGGTTGCAGCGCCGCGTGTTTCGGTGACAACGGTATGCTGTCCTTCATGGTGCCGGTCATCGTAGAAAAAAATCATTACCCAGTCTTCCACGCGATCCAGTTGGTGAGCGCGCGCAGTATTTGAATATAAGGCTGTAAAATGCCAACCTTGCTTCGTCGCATGTAAAATGGGCAACCAGGCTTCGCCGCTCGGGTTAAATCGCTTCGGTGCGATAGTCGGCAGCTCGCCGGCTCCCGCCTTTTTGCGGTACTGTTCGTCTATTTTCAATAATAAACCGACCGAGGGTTCAGCAATAGTTTGTTGCGGTTCGAGACGAGGCCGACGATAACCCAGAACATGGGCAAGCCAGGATTGCACCAATTCGATTTTTTTTGTGCTGAAGCCGGGGACTTTTTTCAGGCGGCCATTATGCGCCGCCAGCTCCAGCGCTTCCAGTGAATCGATATGCAGTGTTTCGATGATCCGGTGCGCTGACCGGGGGCCGATTCCCGGAATCTGTTCAAATAACGCGATGGGATCATGTCCTGTCTGTAAACTTTCCAAACGGCTCATGCGTCCGGTCACCACAAACTCGTTAACGGATCTGGCGATACCTTCGCCGATTCCCGGAATTTCCAGCAATGCCGGAAACCCCTCGCGCCGCAGCAAATCCTCGACCGGTTCGGGCATCTTTTCGATCGTTTTGGCCGCACTCAAATAGGCGTTAACACGGAATGGATTGGCCTTCTGTTCATCCAGTAAGGTGGCTATTTCGCGCAATTTCGAAGCAATTTCTTTATTTTTATCCATTGTGCATTAAAGACCTAGGGTTTATGGAACCGGCGCCGCATCACCAGTTATTATTTTTCTGAACCGTGGAGTAACATCAGCGCATCTTCTATCTGCAGACGGGTTACATTGATGCCATGCCGCTGCTTGACTAGCCGTTGCAGTAGCGCCACATCGGGATTGTCAAACTGCATTTTCGCAATCATGCTCGACAAATCCTCATTAACAGCCCAAGGATAGATAAGCCACCGCCATTCGCTTACCGTTTCGACATAAAAATCGGGAATAAATTTGGAAACAGTTTTGAGGTGTAGGGCTGCTGTGTGCATTTCGTTTACGGTCCCGCACTGCCGAATATGATCGATGCCGACCGCAAAGGTATCGCCGCTATCGCAGACATCATCCAATAGCAGGATATTTCGCCAGTTAATATCGGCATTTAACGGGTATTTAACATAGGTCTCAAGCTGTTTATAAGCGCCTTGATAATGCTCTATTTTAAAACAGGTCAGATCATGGATGCCGAGCATATCCGACAATATCCGTCCCGGTACATAACCGCCCCGAGCTATGGCGATGATCATATCGATCCGGAAATCTGCCTTACGCAACTGCTGGGTCAGTTGCCGGCATAAACTGTAAACCTCTTCCCATGTAATTAAAGTAGAGGGTAATTCTTCATGCATCTCAAAACCTCGGGATGATTAAGCAATGGGTACGGAAACGATTCTGACCTTTACATGGTCTCTAGTATCAATAACAGTTGTTTGGCGATAAATATTCTTCCGAATAGCACAAAATTGCCATTATATGGCTCATCACCAGGTTAAGAAATTAATCAATGGTAATAAATCAAGGGGACAGACTCTAATACTGCTGTATCGAACACAATAAGTCATTTATTATCAAAATAGTATAAATTTTATTTATCCGCTAACTTATTGCTTATGACAGATCAATGAATGAAATAGATCTATTAAAAACGGTTCTATTATTCTATCAAGGGGGATAGAAGGTTAAACTTTGATGGACAACATTGGAATAAAACCAGTACACAGCGCTCGTCATGAACCGCAGGTTTCACATGTTTACAAAGAGAGCACTAGATGAATAACAAAAATATCAACGCAGATAAAGTTGAACTGGGCGTAGGCGATGCCTTAGTGGTAATCGATATACAAAATGATTTTTTGCCCGGCGGCCGTCTGGCCGTTGCGGAAGGTGATCACGTTATACCGGTCATGAATAACTATATCGATCGCTTTGTCCAGCGGCAATTGCCGGTGCTTGCAACCCGTGACTGGCACCCAAAAAATCATGGGTCTTTTATTCAGCAGGGCGGACCATGGCCCGAGCACTGTATTGCCGGATCCACAGGCGCAGAATTTGCTCGGGACTTGCATCTTCCTGCCTTTGTCCCTGCTTTTTCTACAGGGATCGAGGTGGACAAGGACGGCTATTCAGGTTTTGAGAACCCTGACCTCGATAAGCATCTGGAAAAGTTGAGTATCTCACGTTTGTTTATCGGTGGTTTGGCTACTGATTATTGTGTGTTCAATACTGTATGCGATGCCCTGAACCGTAATTATCAGGTG
>JBAQEN010000355.1:0-2532 GCA_049286765.1 Methylococcaceae bacterium | reverse complement strand
CGATCAAGGATTTCAGCCAAATTAAAATTATCGGCTATGGGTTACTGGAAGATGATTTCGTGCATTTTAGAACTTTAGGCCAGAGTCTTGCGGCCATGATCATAGTGATGCCTGAAGAGCAGGCAGTAACATTCGCCTATCCGATTTTTTCTCTAATAAAAAATTATTCGATAAACAAAAAGCCTCAGGATTCCGGACAGTTAGATGCTTTGGGTCAGGGACTGGCAGAAGCGGCTGCCAAGATGACTCAAACTCAGGCCGATTCTTTTGTCGACCAACTCATTGCTGTAATGAAAGATGAAAAGGCCACTTTCCGGCAATTTAGCGCAATTGGAGAAGCGGTGACAAAGATAGCGAAACGGATTTCTGCGTCAAAAGCACAGAAACTGACCAAACAGTTTATCACCGACATTAGTAAACAGGAAAAGAAGCAAAGTTACATCAGATTTGAAGCTCTCGGTAAGGGGCTGGCAGAGTTAGCTGCTAGAGGATCCAAAGAACAAGCAGGCGCACTGGCCGAACAACTTATCACTGCCATTATGGCATCAGAAAATCGTATGCAAACAATGGCCTTCGGACCTGGAATTGCTAAAGTAGCGGCTAATATTCCTACATCGCAGGTCGTTGAAAAAACTAACGCTACCATTTTTTTATTTAATGACTCGAATGACACTCAATTAAAAGTTTTAGTAAAGGCGTTGGAGGCAATGGCCAATAATTTGCCGGAAGACCAGGTTTTAGTTGTTACTGATCCGTTCATCGCCGCAATTAATGATCTAAGCGGCGAACCTAAGGACGTGTACCGCTCTAAAATCAAAACACTCGGGAGGGGACTCAAGGCATTAACCGCTAAGGTACCGGAAATACAAGTTGAAGAACTTATTAACCGGCTTATCGCTGAAATCAAGGCATCCAATGATCCCGACAAAAATGAAGCGTTGGGCAAGGGCTTGGCAGAAGCGTGCAAAAAAACTGCTCCGGCCAAGGCTATAACCTTGGCAGATAAGCTCATCACAGCCATGAAAGATTCAACATCTCCATCTCATTTGGAAGCACTTGGTCAGGGTTTATCAGCCCTGATCGAAAAGGTGCCGGAAACCCGGCGGGCACAGGCAAAGCAACTGGCTGAAATTATTCTCCAGACTCAGAATTCCAGTCAACTTCAAGTATTCGGACAGGTTCTCACAGTGATAACCGGTGAGCTAAAACCCGATGATGAAACGCTTGTACAATGGTTTGAATTACTTAAGAACCCATTAACACCGCGAAACATTCTGGCAGCAGCTATTTTCCAGCGGCTTTCAGATCCTCCAAAGGGAAACCACGGAACCTGGGATCTAATCGAATGGGCAAAACAACATCATCCTGGCATTGATATGGAGTCTCCTCTGAAAGAACCCGACAGACTATAAAAAGCATTACAGAAACCATTAAGCAAAGCCCATCGCTCTCTGGCATGGACTTTCTCCGAAATCTAATGGCTGCATGATAACCTTTGTCGCATTCAAAACAGTTCCGCAAGGATTTTTGCCGGACTTAAGAATGGGCATGAAATAACTTGCAGCACAAAAAGACAAGCCAGCTGAACAAGTTTTAAAATGCACGTTCTTAAGCTTGAATCGGGAAATGACGTTCGACCTCCATTTAAATTTGGTATTCAGGATGGGTCTGGAGTATGCATCCGGAATCGGGAGATATTTACCTGATATATTTGGCGCGCTTTTTAGCAACAAATAGGTAACACCAATACAAAGCTACGCCTAACACTGCACCGAAGCTATTAGCGACGGCATCATAATAGGAAAACTCCCGAGTTGATGTCAACCAAAGCTGGAGGTACTCAAATAATACCCCCACAAGGGAACAAGTCATCAATATCAAAAACGAAACCGCCAACTTCTGTTTATGAAATTTATATGCCGACATGAATAACAAGGACAATAAACAATAAGCTGCTGCATGGCTGATCTTATCCCAGGCTATATTACCAATTGCCAAACCATAATCTAAATTCAACCAAGGGTTAAGACTTGCAAATGTCAAAATTACAAAATAAGTCGATAATAACCGCATTGTATTTAAGCTCAATTGTGAATGTCTAACACTTAAAAGGATTTGCCGATAAACCATCTGTCTCACCTTAATATGTGGATGGAGCCTTTCTGCCGCTAAAAGTCAATAGAAACCAAATAAATCGATAGGCTGATCGATCAACCATACAGGCCTATGAATGTTATTTCTTCGCCTCAATCAGTTTAATAATATCGCTGCTACACTCATCAACCCGCACGGATGCAAAAGGACAGGCCTTAACATTTTTCACCGTATTTCTATTAATATTGGCTCCGACTAATGCAACAATCGCAGGATTAATGAAATTCATTGCTTTGGCAATCACCGGCTTGGAACTCAATACATGTTCCAGTAATAATACCTGTCCACCCGGCTTACAAACACGGTAAAGCTCCTTCAAACCTTTCAGGGGCAATGGCACCGAACAAAATACAAAGGAAGCAATGACAGTATCAAAAC
>JBAQEN010000354.1:0-13663 GCA_049286765.1 Methylococcaceae bacterium | reverse complement strand
CATTAACCACAGATAATTATTTTACCAATAATTATTGGCACGCCCATGAAATGCTGCTGGGTTATTCCGTGGCTGTTATCGCCGGTTTTTTATTAACAGCGGTTAAAAACTGGACAGGAAAACCGACTTTAACCGGCGATAAATTAGCCGGACTGGCCTTGCTCTGGCTTTATGGACGTATTGTGCCGTTTTATTCAGGTTTATTACCTGATGGCTTAATCGCCCTGATTGATTTTGCTTTTTTACCGGCACTGATTTACCAAATCAGCATGCCGATTATGCAAGCCAGGCATTTCAAAAGCCTGGTATTTATCTTGCTGTTGCTGTTATTAACGTTAGGCAATGGCTTGATCCATGGTGATATTCTGGGGTTCTACCAAAATACGGCATGGACTGGGATTCAACTCGTAGTCGCAACTATTGTTACAATGATTCTGGTCATTGCCGGGCGGGTATTTCCTTTTTTCACTGAACGAGGTTTATCTGGAACATTGATAATAAGAAATCCGTTACTGGATGGTTTGGCTATAGGTTCTGCAGTTGTTGTCTTTGGTTTGCAATTAGCCGATGTTTCAGGGACGGTTTTGGCTTTGTCATCAATTTTCGCCGTAATTGTTAATTGCGCTCGCGTATACGGCTGGTACGTCCAAAGAATCTGGTATGTGCCCTTATTATGGATACTGTATACAGGTTATGGCTGGATTATTCTGGGGCTTGCATTGACGGCATTGTCTGCCTATGCGCTGGTATTACCGTCTCTAGCCTTACATGCCTTCACCTTGGGCGGCATTGGTGTGCTTACCCTGGGGATGATGGCGCGGGTATCATTAGGTCATACTGGCCGCGCGCTTAGAGTTTCAAATGCTATGGCGATCGGGTTTGTATTAATTAATCTTTCCGCATTGCTTCGGGTTTTATTGCCGATTGCGTTGCCTGACTGGTACAGCATTTTAATGTATATGACAACACTATCCTGGCTAGCCGCATTTGCCTTGTTTATCTTTGTTTATACGCCAATTTTGACCAGCGCAAGAATTGATGGGCAAGAGGGTTAAATACCGTCCATCATTATTTGATTCGTCACCGCTCCGATTCTTTTTTTGCGACCTTATCTCGCAAATAAACCGGCATCGCCTCCTCAACCGGAACAGCCAGGCCATGCTTGAAACCTCGCGCGCCCAAACGGGCAATCGCACTTGCTCTGGGCAGATTGTCGCTTTCGTAGCAGCTAACCCAGCCAGCTAATCTAATCATTAATTCTTGGCTATAAACACCCCAACCTGAACCGGTACCAACGCCTGTTCTATCGGGAAACTCAACATCAGTAGCTGGAGTAACCGATTCTTTCCCTATTAGTTCGGCAAAGCCCTGTTCATCGCGCTGATAAATACCCCAGAAAATCTCCCCCATTCTGGCATCCATTGCCGTGAAGGCAACGTTGCAATTTGCATGTTCAGCTTGTGCCTTTCTATTGTTATCAAAAAAGTCCTGAGCGATTGCCGCCAAAGTAGATACAGGAACCACAGGCAAATCGACACCACATGCGATACCCTGAATCACGCCAGTGGCAATTCTCACACCGGTAAACGAACCCGGGCCGCGGCCGAATGCCAGAGCATCGAGCTGTTGCGGCTTTAAGCCCGCGTCTGACATTAATGAATCTATCATCGGCAAAATCAGCCGGGTGTGTTCGTTGCGTGTTAATTCAAAACGCTCGGTAATAGCACCATCAATATACAATGCTGCCGAACAGGCTTCAGTCGCCGTTTCTACCGCCAATAATTTCATTAGTTAGTCTCTTGTTGAAAAAATGCCTGTACATCGGCGATGTCGCGGGTACGCTTCATCGGCGGAACACTGTCTAAAAACAGTTGTCCATAAGAGCGCTTTAATAAACGCGGATCACACACCATCAATACACCCCGGTCAGTGACATCACGAATCAACCGGCCTATCCCTTGTCTTAACGCAATCACGGCAGTGGGCAATTGATACTCAAAAAACGGATTTTTACCCTGCTGCGTCATCGCTTCCAAACGTGCTTTTAATACCGGATCGCCCGGCGATGCAAAAGGCAGCTTGTCAATGATAACGCAGGATAGTGCTTCGCCTCTGACATCCACGCCTTCCCAAAAACTCGATGTACCCAACAGAATTGCATTTCCGGCTGCTTTAAACTGCTCCAGCAACAAGGCTTTAGGCCGGCTGCCCTGGATCAGCAATGGATATTTCAGTTTTTTTTCCAACAGTTCTGCTGCCTCTTTGAGCGCACGATGACTGGTAAATAAAAAAAACGCCCTGCCTTTGCTGGCCTGTAAAACAGGTAAGACAAAATCGACAATCATGGGGATAAAGCCGGGATCATTAGGCTGCGGTAAACCTTTGGGATGATAAAACAGTGATTGTTGTGGATAGTCGAAAGGACTGCCCCAACTAACACTGACCGCGTGATTAAGCCCCAGATTACCCGCAAAATAATCAAACTTGTTGGCAACACTCAACGTCGCCGAAGTAAAAATCCACGCCGCCTGATGCTGCTGCATAAACCCGCGAAATTCTGTGGCAATATCCAGCGGAGTAAGGCTTAAGGTAAAAGTTTTTCTATGCGTCTCATACCAGCGTATCCATTTGCCGCTACGGTCACCCAGAATCAGGTTTAATTTCTGGACCAGCTCTTCAGCGCGTTTGAAACAGGATTCCAATGCTTTGGTTTTAACGGATGCCAGTTTTAATTGATCGCTCAGGCGTTGCAATTGCTCCTTGACCGCCAGTAAACCTCCGGATATTTTTGGATTATTTTCTATTTCCAGCCATTCACCGCGTCTAAGCTCTATCCCAAACGCCAATCGCAAATCCTTGATTTCATGCTCCAGGTCTTCACAAGCGGTACGCAGGGCGGGTATATCAGTGGCATCTTTATAATATTCCACCTGGGCATCCTGCGCCAGATCGTTAAGCTGTTTGGCGCCTATAGTAATCCCTAGGAAATTTGATGCGGTATCGGCCAATTGATGCGCTTCATCGATAACAACCACCTCGGCATTCGGCAATAACTCGCCAAAACCGCTGTCCCTTAGTGACCAGTCTGCACACAACAAATGATGATTTACCACCAAAATATCGGCTTCCTGGGCTTTCTTTCGCGCCTTGACCAGAAAACACTCGGCATAATCCGGACAATCCTGCCCCAGACAATTGTCTATGGTTGAAGTCGCTAGATACCAGACCGGATCAGTTTCGGATATGTCGGGCATTGCCGAAATATCACCCACTTTGGTTCTTTTCGACCATGCATTTATTTTGGCTAATGCGACAGCATCTTCCTTACTGAAACCTAATGTAGACGTTAGCGCATTTTGTAGCCGGTAGGTGCATAGATAATTGCTCCTGCCTTTTAACAGCGCAGCAACGAAAGGTGCTTTCATGGCTTTGCGGATAACCGGCAAGTCTTTATTAAACAGTTGATCCTGAAGATTTTTGGTGCCGGTCGAGATAATGGCTTTTTTGCCGGATAGAATGGCCGGCACTAGGTAGGCAAAAGTCTTGCCCGTTCCGGTTCCGGCTTCCGCTATCAAATGTTGCTTTTGGGCTATTGCCTCCGCTATTGACTCCGCCATCTGAAGCTGAGCTGAGCGGGGCTGATAAGCCGGTATAACCTTTGATAATGCGCCATTGCCACTAAAAAATGATTCTATTTCTGTCACTTGAGGATGCCGATCAGACATAGCTGAAAATCTGTCATAGTAGGGCAATGAATGAAAGAATGTTTATGGATGGCAACACAATAACATGAATATCCCAGGGTTTTGAAGGATTTCTCGATAATTCCGGAATATTTGCAAACTGGTTAGATTCCATTCCGGGTCAGCAATGATACGCAGCACATCCTTTAGACTATACCAAATTGGCACATCGAGATGCTGTTTTGAAGGAGGAGTCCATAGCATAATCCTAAGTACTAATACGTGGTCTGAATCAACTTGGCACGGGCTTCCATCGCCTTTGCTTCGACTGCACGATCGAGTTCCCTGAGCACTGCCGCGAAATTCAGTAGACTCTTCGCGACATTGGGATGGTCGGGTCCGAGGGCCTTCTCCCAAATGCCCAGTGATTGACGGTAGAGCGGCTCGGCCTTGGCATACTGTCCTTGAGTGTCATAAAGGACTGCGAGGTTGTAGAGGTTCTGCGCCACGTCGGGATGAACAGGCCCAAGCTCTTTTTCCGAAATGGCCAGTGCACGTTGGTAAAGTGGCTCGGCCTCGGCATACCGGCTTTGCGAGCAATATAGCGCCGCGAGATTGTTTAGGCTAGTCACCACATTGGGATGGTGGCCGAGGTTCTTCTCCCTAAGAGCAAGCGCTCGCTGATAAAGCGGCTCAGCCTTTTCATACTGGCCTTGAGCGTAATACAGCCCTGCTAGGTTACTGAGGCTCGTCGCCACATTGGGATGGTCGGGTCCGAGGTTTTTTTCCCGAAGGTCCAGTGATTTCTTGTAGAAGAGTTCGGCTTTGGCGTACTGGCCTTGTGCGAAATATAATGCCGCCAGGTTGTTAAGGGTCTGAACCACGTCGGGATGGCCCGGGCTAAGCGTCCTCTCGCGAAGAGCAAGTAACCGCTGGTAGAATGTCTCTGCCTTGGCATAGGCGCCTTGAGCGTTATACAACCCGGCAAGGTTGCTGAGGCTTTGCGCCACATCTGGATGGTTGGGGCCGATGGCTTTCTCTCGAAGAGCCAGTGACAACAGGTAGAGTGGTTCGGCTCTAGCATACTGACCTTGGGCATAATATATCGCCGCGAGATTGTTTAGACTTTGCACCACGTTGGGAGAAACGGGGCTGAGGTCCTTCTCCCGAAGTGTCTGTGCAAGTTCTTGCTGGTATAGCTGCTCGGCCTTGGCATACTGGCCTTGCGCGTAATACTGGCCTGCGACGTTGCTGATGTTCCTCGCCTCGGAAAAATGCAAATACAATTTCCACACTCCTCCAATCGCCACAGCTAAAACGCTCCCAATAAATGCGAGTGTTGCCAAATTTTCCAGATTAGAAATCCAAGTCAAAATACTTATCGCATTCACCAATGATCCTAAAAAATTAGTCTATTTTTTAAAGAAAAATAAATCAACTCGCAAGTTCCAGTATTATTATTGCTTTGACCCTATTAGAGGTTCAGGTTCTTGGTGACTTTGAACCTTTAACAAAACAGCAGCACGGTCTGTCTAACTTCTAGATTGAACATCCATTAAAACGTTACCTTGTTGCAAAATAAAAATTATTGAAGGCCGTTAAGATTCCAGGCTGGCACACCAGGATTTTTCGCGAAAGCTAAAATGGAGTTTATCCTATTTTATCAGCGAAAAATTACCTCGCATACGTCGCTTCGCTCGCATACAACATGGCTCCCCGTAATGACTTGACGCCGTGTCAGAGGGTCCTGTATTTTGACTACGCTTATGTTAGCGCTCCAACTTCGTCAAAACACCCCCCCTACGGCTAAGCGGGGGGTCGCCGTACACCGTTCCACCATCGCCACACTTCCTGTAATCCTCCGGGACAGATCGATCAATGTTAGATTCAATTAGGACTAAGTTATTAAATCGTCAAATCAGGTCCATAGTTTTACAAAAATCGAAGTTTACCAGCCAACTACCTGCTTCCAGCGTATTTCAGGTGTCTAAAAATTAGCAATGAAATATCTGCAAGGATGCTGTTTCATGGGTATAAGGCCCCCAATTAAACGTGGATCACGTGTTGGATATGATCAAACGAGGTAAATTTTATGTGCAAATACAGACATCATGACAACTCAAAACAAAAAGATCATTTTGAATATCAGACATTAAAGTATAATTATTGTATCCAATTTGTCCAGTGAGCAACATATCTTTGACTGCATAATCGAATCTATCCCAAATTTTACTACAATTTGGATGGATGCTTTCATTTAAAAGAGGCTAGTAGGATTTGTCTGCTGGAACCAGGATATCAGAAGGTTCAAAATTTGAGTTACGTATGCCAACTATGCTGTACGCAGTTTGATTTTCGATTCATATCGCCGTTATACTTCTTAGGCTACTAAAAGAGTAGCGGCTATAGTTTCATCAAATAGTCTCATGAGTGCCAACTTATCTAGCAATACCGGTTACAGAGGGGGAAAACTGGTTAACGTCAACGCCAGTACTAGGTAACAGTTCCGTTTTTTCGGTTTGAACTAGTTTATTTTTCGGTCAATTCAATCAGGTCGCCTGTTTTACCGCTGCCCAGACGCTTCAGGTGGAAAGCGACCAGGCTGTCGTCCGGACGTTTGTCGGCAAGTTGTCTGAATGCTTCATAGGCACTGAGTTGCACGTCCCGCATCAGTTCGTAAGCGTATAGATATTCCCTTATATCCGTATTTTTTATCACTTGACTATCTAGCAATTCAAATACCATTAACGGTGTTGATTTGCCCTTCAGCAGCAAGCTTCCGATCGGTCGGACAAGTATGTTGGGGCAGCCGGATAGAGTCGCTTCAGAAACGCAGATGAGCGTACCCAGAACTTTGTTCGCGCCTTCCAGACGTGAGGCTGTATTGACAGGGTCGCCCAAAGCACGGTAATCGAATATGGTGTTACCGCCAAAATTGCCGACAATCACTTCGCCAGTATGGATGCCTATCCGGGTGCGTCCGAAAGCTATTCCCCTTGTATTCAGTTCGGCGCAGTATTGACTGGCGAAGCGTTGCATGTCAAGTGCGCAATCTATGGCCCGGCGCTGGTGGTCGGATTGCAGCACAGGCGCGGAAAACATGATGGCTACTGCATCGCCTACGATTCGATCAAGGGTGCCATGATGTTTAAAGGCAATTGCTATCATACGGTCAAGATAAACGTTTAGCACCGTTACTGCTTCGCTGGGGTCCATTTTTTCCATCAAACTGGTGAAATCGGTAAGGTCGGTAAACACGAAGCTGCATAATTGCCGACGCCCGCCCAACTCAAGTGCATTGGGGTGGGTGATCAGGTGATCAACAAGATTAGGCGAAATATAGCGGGAGAAAGCCTGCTTTACCCAGCGCTGGCGACGCTCGCTATTAATATGGCGGACTATGCTGGAAAAAATGAACGTCAGCGCCAGCATCAGGGTGGGAATCATCGGATCAATCAACAAGTACCGTTCAACATAAGCGTACCAGGTCCCTGCCCATAATACCGCTAGCAAAACCATGAAAGTGGAAAACGACAGCAATGCTCCAGAAGCCGATGCGATTATACCGACAATTAATCCGCCAGCCGTTATTGCCAGCATTTCAATCGCAATGGACCATGCCGGCCGGTTAAGCCGGACTCCGGCAAGCATCTGTTCAAGCGCTTGAGCGTGTATTTCTATTCCTGGTATGCCCCCTCCCAACGGGCTGGAACGCAAATCCATCAATCCCTGAGCGGAACTGCCGATCAGCAAAATCCGGTCAGCCAGACTAGCTTTGGGCGTATTGCCAGCGAATATCTTCCATACCGGTATATAACGGGATGGCTCCGGCTCAGTATAATTGACCCAGATTTCTCCCTTCGAAGTGGTCGGAACGGTGATGTTGCCGATATGGATTTCGCCTAGCCCTATGCCATTTTCCGGAGCCGAACGAATCGTATAATTATTAGCGCCCTGTGCGATACGCAGAGTTTCAGCGACAAGCGAGGGTACAATGGTTTTCCGGTAACTTAACAGAAGGGGTATTTTTCTGACGACGCCGTCAACATCGGGAATAAATGTTAAGGCGCCATTGCCTTCTGCAACGGCTTCCAGCATCGGCAATGGGCTTAAGATACCGTTAAACTGTGGCAGATAAGGCTCTGAGGATTCGCCAATTTCAACATAGTGGGCTTTGGTTTTGGGCAGGGGCCCTTTCGGACCCTCTTGGTTCAGAGCGAAGCCAAGAACAACCTTGCTCTTGCCGATGGCAACAGCCAAGGCCTGATCGTGGTCGGGCAAGTTACTGAGCAAGCGGCGGTTTTCCGAAGAAATTTGCCATAAATCGAACATCGATCGAGGAGAGGTGCGATCGGATTCTGCAAAGATAATATCGAAAGCAATTACTGAAGGATTGGCGTCCTGCAACGATGAAACCAATTCTGCAATTCGTGTACGCGGCCAGGGCCATTGTCCAAGCCGCTTAAGGCTTTCGTCGTCGATATCAATAATTTTTACAGGTGCATTCCTGTAAACGCGCGGTTGCCAGCGCTGAAATTGATCAAAGGTTGCATTGCGCAGAATTTGCACGGGTATGGGATCCCATAGATAAAGCGAAGTTCCCAAAAAAATCGTAATCAGCATTACCATTAAGCCAAGTTTGGCGTTCGGTTGATTATATTCCATCATCTCGTTGATTCAAGCCGATGCAGCATTGCCAGCCTGAGTTTTGCGACATTCGTATTAAAAAAACTGCCGGCAATGAAAGCACGGCAATTGTAATTGATAAACTGTAGTTTATCTTCGAACCTCAGACGGACGCCCCATTCGAGCGATAGCTTGTCCTGAAGTTGTAACGCATGCTCTAAAGTCAGTCCAATGGATGGAAGTATATCCGCTTCGCATAAAATCAACGCTTGTTTTGATTTTACCGGGTCAGTACACAGTACTTCCAGCTCGATCGCTACCTCAGGGATTTTCGGCAACGCATGGCCCTGCGTGTAATGTGAATAACACGCGTGAGCAATATTAACCCCGTTCAAATGTTCGGTTGCCAATACCAAAGCCGCCAGGCATCGTTGCTGCTCATAAGTTACATTAGCATGGATTAGATAGGGCGCCGCTTCATTAATAGCCTTACGTTCCAGACGAAACGGAATGTCTCCATTGGCTTTTCCATCATGGTGAAAGTCGTGGATTAGCGCCGCTGATACAACTTCCGCTGTTATCTGGTCATCCATACCCGCCAGCAGCGAGAGAAAATAAGAAGACAGCATCACTTCACAGTAATGTTGGCTATTGTGATAGGGATTATTGTCTGCAAATGCTTCAGAGTCGACAGCCTGCGCCAGACTACGACCAGCGATAATCAAAGGACTTTGTAAGTCTATTGCCAGACGATCGGTAATGACTGCATAAGTCCGGCTAACTCTATTTGGCAAGGTTTCTATCGATTTAAAAGCCGCTACGATATCAATGGCTGCATCCTCAGCCGATTGTCCGGGAATAATTTGAAAGGGGGGGCGAGCCTGATTCAAGCTACTGGCGCCATTGACCGGATAAAGGCCCAAGAAATTGCGTGATATCCACTTCGTCTATTTGCGCGGAAGTAAGAAATTTGCCGGCATAGATCAGATAAACGCCTGAAGTCAAAAACAGATCGAATAAATCAGGGTCGATATGATGGTCAAGTTTCATTCCATAAAGAATTCGCAAGGATTCCGATAACTTGTAAGGCTCTTTATAAGGCCGGTCTGAAGATGTAAGGGCCTCGAAAATATCGGCAATTGCCATGATCCGTGCCGGGATGGAAAGATCCGAAGCTTTGAGCCGGCGAGGATAGCCCCGGCCGTCCAACGTTTCGTGATGAGTAGTGGCATATTCTGGCACCCGCTTAAGAAAATCCGGAAAGGGCAGCTGTTCAAGCATTTTTATCGTTTCAATACTATGTTCGTTTATTTTGTACCTGTCCTCGGGAGTCAGAGTACCTTTTTGCACAGTTAAATTATAGATTTCACCGTAATTGTAACGGTTTTCAGGAATAGTCATTTTGATTCCCAAACCGGGATCAGGCGCTTCATCGCTTCTTCGAGGTATGATATGGTATGGTTTATCATATAATAAAAATTCTTGGACCGGCAACGAGGGCTTGGGTTCGTCTTGGCGGCGCATTATTTCCTCCCAGGAGAGACCCAGCCTGTCGTCAAAATTACGTAACCATGTCTTTTGCGCAATCGCCTTGATACGTTCAATATGGGCGGGATCCATATTTTCATTACCTAGATTGCATTCGGCGATAAACGAAAAATCGTTCAAGAGTTCGGCTTTTTGTTTTTCATAAACCGCGTTAGCTGAAATTTCATCGCCGCCTTTAAGAAATTTTTGTAAGCGAACAATTTCAGCATCGCGCAATAAAACTTCAAAGCGCATTCTGATTTCATGGAGACGATTATTGATCATATCCAGTTTTGTCGCTTTTTCGATAACATATTCCGGGGTCGTAACCTTTCCGCAATCATGCAGCCAGGCGCCAACCCTGAATTCAAACCATTCGTCCTCGGATTGAAAATTGAAATCGGCTAACGGCCCTTTTGCTTTACAAGCAGCCTCGGCCAACATCAGGGCAAGTTCAGGTACACGTGCACAATGATGGCCGGTATGAGGGCTTTTGAGATCAACCGCAGCGGCAATAACCTGAATGATGTTTTCCGTCGTGTTTTTTTGCCCCTGCACCAGTTGGAGATTATCTAAAGCGACTGCCGCTTGAGCAGCCAATGCTTCCACCAGGATAGTCATATCGTCCGGAAACGGAATAATAGCTCCGCTCTCAGTATCCAGCGCATTAAAAAATTGCAGTATTCCAATTACTTCACCATTACGCGGAGCCATCGGTACAGTTAGCATAGATACCGTGCGGTATCCGCTTTGAGCATCGAAATCGCGAGTGCCGCTCCAGTCGAAACGGGTTTCCAGATATATATCGTCGATAATAACAGATTGTTTATGGAGCGCTGCATAAACGGAAACGTAGCTTTCATTGGCCCGCCCCGTTTCAGGGTCATAAAGAGGTATCTCCATGAATGGCAGGATGTCTTCTCGAGTTCGCTCTGCGAAACGCAGAGAGTTTTGCTTGGTGGTAAGATACATCGTGCCGCCGTCGCAGTTAAGTAATCGTTGCCCTTCAAGGAGTATATGGTTCAGTAGTTTGTCACGGCTTCGTTCCATTGCCATCATCAATCCGCTGTTGATGAGCAGGTCAAGTTTAGCGGTTCGCTTTTTCACTTCGCGCTCCAGATCGTTATGAATAGCTTGACTGGACTTGTGAAAATTTCGGATGGCAAGATGGTTATTTATTCTCAGCGAAACTTCGGTTGGATCAAAGGGCTTGTTTAGATAGTCGTTGGCGCCCGCCGCCAAAACCGCATTGCGTTTGTCTAATGATTGCATTCCGGTGATGATTAGAATGGGTAGCTCGATTGCCGAGTAACGATCCCTAACCAGGCCTATGATGGTTAGGCTATTCAGACCGGCCATGTCGATATCCAGCAGTAACAAATCGAAGTCGCCGTCTAACAACTGGGGCATGATCTGTAATGGATCCGGCTGAAAAGTAATGTCCCAATGATTTCCCGAATCCAATACCGCATTCCGGAAATCAAGGCCGTAAACCGATTCAGTACAAATCAGGATAGAACTGATTTTGCTAGAATGAAGTTCAATAGAATTTTTGGCTGGGTTCATGATGAATTATGATCGATGAATAATGAGTAATCCCTGATGGATTCCTTAGTTTATTGTGGTTAATATTAATCATAGCTTGTATCAAGAAAACCGCTAATTACAAATGAATAAATCATGGTAATTTTGGACCCGATAAGAGGCGGAAATGCAAAAATGATTCGGGCCTAATGATCATTCATTCTCCAAATCTCAATTATTGTTTCCAAATCGTAAATCTGTTTACAAGTGGCGTTCAATTTCTGGGTTTATATTCATGATCCGTTACTATTCAATTAGTTAAAAATACTTACTGCCGGCGAATAGGGTTCTTGCTCTGCTCATCAAAGCTAAATGCACAGATTAACCTTCATGGGGATAAAGAATCTGATTTTTTGAATCCTGTCGTTTCTAAAACTTTGAAAATTTCCATTAATCAGTCAAATCATCGGTAAATACTTCGTAGATTCCGCTGTTTGGAACAAATTTAGCTCAATTATAATTTTTGCCTAAGATTCTACTTGTTAGGGTAAATACCGCAAATCCGGATCTTTCATTCTAGAACGAGCCATGATGTTCCAAACGGATATGCAGAGTTGCTTAATATGTTGAAATAAGCGATGATTAAAGATTATTGTATCGCTCAATGCTTATTGACAGCCTCAGAGGGGATAGTGAATGCTGAAATTAAATTTATTAGTGCTTTCCATGGTTTCATGCCTGGGAGTACTGCCTGCATCGGCTCAGGATGATGTGATCGGATTTGTGAAAACCGTTCAGGGTGAAGCGACAGTATTGACTGCCAAAACAATTGTGAAAGCTCAACCGGGAACACCATTGTATCTGGGTAGCGTATTGAAGACCGGAGAGGAAGGAAGCCTGGGAGTGACGTTCAAAGATAATACTGTGATGTCATTCGGGCCCGATACAGAAGTCACTGTCGACGAATATCATTATGCGCCGGCCAAAGGTGATCTAAAACTGGTTACCAGCATTGCCAAAGGTACCTTGCATTATATTTCCGGTGTCATTGCCAAGCTCAAACCTGAGGCCGTCACCGTAAAAACGCCAACAGCTATCATTGGCGTTCGAGGGACACATTTTTTGGTGAAAGCGGAGGCAGAATAATGATCGATTCAAATAAAACATCAGGTGGCTTGGGGCCCATTACCTTGCGGTCTCTGTCCATCCTTCTAGGATGCGGTTTAATCGCTTGCTCCAAACCCTACGTAGTACTCCTCGACAATGACGACGGTACCGTCGGTAAAGTGGCTATAGTCACTAAACAAGGAACAACTGTTTTGGACAAACCCCATGAAGGTGCTGTTATAGGCGGTATGACGGGGAAAACCTTTACAGTCAGCGAAGAGGAAATCAACGAAGATTTCGGCTCCGCCTTGTCAGCCAGTCCTAAAAAACCGATCTCCTTTTATCTTTATTTCGAAGGGGGCGGTACCAAACTAACAGAGTCTTCTTCGGCTGACGTTCCGAAAATCATTGATGAAATCAACAAACGTCCGGCACCCGATATATCGATTATCGGCCATACTGATACGGTTGGCGATGATAGAAGCAATGAGCGGTTAAGCCTGGAACGCGCTAAAGCGGTCGCTCATTTGTTCAAAGAGGCCAAGCTCGATGCCGATAACGTGGTCGTGCAATCACATGGCGAAAGGAATCAATTAATCCCGACACCTGATGATACCGACGAGCCCCGTAACCGAAGGGTTGAAGTCACTGTGAGGTAATTGTTTGTACACCTCAGGTAATTTAATAAGAATTTCTTAAATTTTATTGTCCAGTTGCTTGCCATTAGAACGCAACTTCACAATGCACTAAAACTATAATGGGACTTTTTTCAGTCCTGTAATGATATTCTTTTACTTGTTATGATGATGTATTGACACTAAAAGAAGTGCTCTTTGGATTGAGGCCGGAGCGGCTGTTCGTCTTTCCCTTATTCATATTGCCCCCGCCCCTAAGCCCCTCCCTTGGAAAGAAGAATTTTTTGCTGGATAGTTAGCAAGCAGCAAACAAACAGCGAGTAATGTTTCCCACGCATCTCCTTGTTGCTGCCCCTTAATCTGCCTATCCGCCTTCGCACTCAGCACCAGTATGCTGTTTAAATCGCTATCATTGAGTCTAGTCAGCGCGTTACTGATAAGCTGCTTGCGTTTATCCCAGATTTGATTATTTTTAAAAACGACTTCTTTATTTTGCCCTTGAGAGAGAGCCCATTTGATTTTAATCAATACTCTGACTTCGCGCGTCACAGCCCATAACAC
>JBAQEN010000353.1:0-14484 GCA_049286765.1 Methylococcaceae bacterium | reverse complement strand
GTTTTGATCAGGCTATACAATTTACCGGTAGCGGCGGCGTTGAATTAACCGAGTCCATGAAGAAAAAAGGCATCCAGTTACAAACCCTGGTAGAGACGTCCATTTTTTATATGGGGTTTAATATGCTGGATGCCACCGTAGGAGGGGATAGTGAAAGAGCGAGAAAGTTACGTCAGGCGATTGCTATAGCCGTTGATTATGAAGAATATATTTCCATTTTCAGGAATGGACGCGGCGTCGCCGCTCAGGGTGTTATTCCACCCGGCATATATGGCTACGCGGAAGGAAAAGACGGCATCAATCCTTATTGTTACGATTGGGTAGATGGCAAGGCGCAGCGAAAAAATATCGATGTAGCGAGGCAATTGATGGCAGAAGCCGGTTACCCCGACGGCATTGATCCAAAAACCAATGAAGCCTTGATTCTGTATTTTGATACGACTTCAGTCAGTATTGATGATCGCCCGACGATGAACTGGTATCGCAAACAGTTTGAGAAACTGGGCATCAAACTGGTCATTCGCGCCACTGATTACAACCGTTTTCAGGAAAAAATGCGGGCGGGTAATGCGCAGATCTTTGTTTGGGGCTGGAATGCTGATTATCCTGATCCCGAAAATTTATTTTTCCTGCTCTATGGCGCCAACTCAAAAGTAAAAACAGGTGGTGAAAATGCGGTTGATTATCAAAACCCTGAATTTGATCGCTTGTTCGAGCAAATGCGAAATATGGACAACAACGAACAACGTTACCGGATTATTCAGCAATTACAGGAAATCGTGCGCCATGATGCGCCTTGGGTTTTTGGCTTTCACCCGAAGAATTTTTCGCTGTTTCATGGCTGGTACAGCAACTTGAAACCCAATTCGATGGCCAATAACCGGCTCAAATATACCCGAATTGATTCGGTCGCCAGAGCAGGAAAAAGACAAGCATGGAACAAGCCGATAGTCTGGCCGTTGGTGCTTGGAGGCCTGTTGCTGGTACTGATGTTAATTCCTGCGATTATTAACTATCGCCGCCGTGCCAAGGAAACCTTGCAATGATTCACTACATTATCCGCCGGTTTTTATACGCTTTTCCTCTGTTAATGGGCGTCAATATATTAACGTTTGTATTGTTTTTTGTCGTCAACAGTCCTGATGACATGGCGCGTATGCAACTGGGTCAAAAACATGTTACCGAACAAGCGGTGCAAAACTGGAAACAGCAACACGGTTATGATTTGCCGTTGTTATGGAATGAAGATGCAAAGGGGGAAGAAAAAATAACCCGCACTATTTTTTATCAAAAATCAGTCGGCCTGTTTTTGTTTCGTTTCGGCGTATCTGATAGCGGCAGAAATATAGGTGCGGATATTCAGGAACGGATGTGGCCAAGCCTTGCCGTGGCCTTGCCGACTTTGTGTGTCGGCTTGCTGGTTGATATCAGTTTTGCCTTGATGATGGTGCTGTTTCGCAGTACTTATCTGGAGCACGCAGGAATCGTTCTGTGCGTGATTTTAATGTCGATTTCCTCGTTGTTTTATATTATCGGCGGCCAGTTTTTTATAGCCAAGTTATTGAGGCTGGTGCCTATTTCCGGTTATGACAATGGCCTGGCGGCGCTCAAGTTTTTAATATTGCCTGTGCTGATCGGCGTGTTTTCAGGGATAGGTTCAGGCGCCCGCTGGTATAGAACCTTATTCCTCGAAGAAGTCGAAAAAGACTATGTTCGCACTGCACGCGCCAAAGGTTTAACAGAAACCCAGACTTTGTTCCGGCATGTCCTGAAAAACGCGATGATTCCGATTTTAACCGGCGTAGTCGTGGTGTTGCCTTTGTTATTTATGGGCAGCTTGATTATGGAATCCTTTTTCAGTATCCCTGGACTCGGCAGTTACACGATAGATGCGATTAACAGCCAGGATTTTGCGATTGTCAGAGCAATGGTTTTTTTAGGCTCGGTTTTGTATGTGTTTGGACTGTTGCTGACGGATATTTCTTATACGCTGGTTGATCCGAGAGTCAGACTATCATAGCTGTCGGCCTGCGGTACCGGCTAATGCCGTGCTTCTCAATGTTTTCATTGGGTTTCTACGCTGATCCCGGTTTTTCGTCATCCTAAACAGATAACTTTAGGCCGGTTATTTTTTCCATTGAGCAGCTTAATTGAAGGAAACGCATCGTTTGTCAACAATGCGTTACAACTAAGTTACTATCAATTACTTGCAGATTGGCTTTTCATTCTTGGCAGCATCCTGATCGACCGGAAACTTACCAGTTTTTGCTTCTGTTCATCCCATAGATTCAGCCATAGCGATTTAAGGCTTTTCCGTAAAGTCAGCGGCGTCACCGTCTGCAAGGCAGATACTTCATTGTAGCAACGTTGCAGATTATAATTGGGGATATTGGCCTTCACATGGTGTATATGATGCAGACCGATGTTGCCTACAATCCATTGCAGCACTTTGGGTAATTTATAGTAAGAGCTTCCGTCCAGACCTGACTTGGTCAGATCCCAACTTTGATGCCGCTCCCAGTAAACACCCTCGTACTGGTGCTGAACATAGAATAACCACATCCCGGCACTTGCCGACATCATGATGATGGGCAACTGAATCAACAGGTAGTTTTGAAAACCCAATGTCAAACTCATTACGGTAATAATGGCGGCAATAGCGATATTGGTGAAAATGACACTGTAGCGTTCACGTTTTTTGGCTCCCGCGCTAGAAAAGCGTTGAATAATCAAAAACAGAACGAGAGGTATAATGGTGAATAGGAACAATGGGTTACGGAGAAACCGGTAAGCAAAGCGTTTAAACCTTGACGCGGACAGGTATTCTTCCACGGTCAATGTCCAGATATCGCCCACACCTCGGCGGTCCAGATCCCCTGATGCGGAATGATGAATGACGTGAGTGCGTTGCCAGTCTTCAAAGGGGGTGAAAGTCATGATACCTGCAATGTACCCCAATATCCGGTTCGCCCGGCGCGAAGGGAAAAACGCAACATGGCAGCAATCATGGAAAAAGATGAATATGCGTACCAAAAAGCCGGATGCAGCTACAGACAGCAGTAATGTCATCCAATAAGGAAAACCGTGCAGTACGGTAAAAATCATCAGCGCCCATAGACCGATGTAAGGGACAAAAGTATTCGAGATTTGCCAGAAAGCCTTCTGGCACTCCGGTTGAGCGTACTTCGAAACGGACTGGATTAACTCTTCTCGGGCGTACTGGTTATTTTCGGATGGTAAATAGCCTGAAATTTCTGGATATATAAATTGCTGTGGCATAGCTGTAACTTAACTCATTAAAACGGGTGGAATTTTGGGTGTGATTGCGCTTTTGAACTCAATTGCCGTGCCAGGCGAACAATTGATGGAAAAATCAGCAGATGGGTTGTAAAAAAATCAAAAGATCAGGTGTCCTATTACGGTAAGTCGGTGATAAAAAGCCGGAAACCGGCAGCAGGTTAAAGCGGTAGGCGGGAAATAGACGAGGAATTTCTAGCAATACACGAGCGTTCTTTATTCTGACGCATCTTGTCTGATTAAAGAACGAGCAACTTTTGATTTATTAAGTGCTGGATTTTTCAATAACACCAATTAGTTTTAAATAAACTTGGGAAGTTCCCGGATTATCAAAAAAGTTTCTCTAAACAAAGCAAGTATTAAGCGCAATACTTTATGTCTGGTTTTCCAATAATTTCTCAATAGTGCGAAATACTTCGGCAAACATTTCTTTTGTCAGCCGTTTAGTCTGTACGTTGTAACGGCTACTATGATAAGAATCAACCAGCGTGCGGCCATCCGGCAAAAGGTGGCGGCCATTATGTGCAAAAGCAGCAGTACTCAATTTAAGCTGATAAGCTTTTAACACTGCCTGGTGGGCAACCGTGCCCAGGGCTAATATGACCGCATGTTCCGGCAAGGATTTTAGCTCGGCAGCCAAAAATGGATTGCACTGATTGATTTCAGCGCCTGCCGGTTTATTTTGGGGCGGCAGGCATTTGACGGCATTGGTAATACGGCAGTGCTTGAGTTCCAGACCATCGGTCAAGGATTCAGAGGTTGTTTGATTGCTGTATCCGAACTCATAAAGCGCTTCATAAAGCAGGAGTCCTGCGTAATCCCCTGTAAATGGGCGGCCCGTTGCGTTGGCGCCGTGCATACCCGGCGCTAAACCCACAATCAGTAATTTGGCATTCGTATCACCAAAAGGCGCAACGGGCCGGGCGTGATAGTCAGGGTATTTATGTTTCACTTCGCACAAGAAATTATCCAGGCGTTTACATTGCCGGCAATCCTGATCGAATATTTCTTTCGAATACATAGTTATTTTAATTTAATCGGATTCAATCAGATAATCCGCTCGCCACGGGCAAGCTTGGGCAAATTACCTTCCAGACCCATTGCGCTGCGCATGACTTTATTTTTAGCGGGTGAAATCCATTCTGCCAATCCCAAACCCAGGTTGCGTAAAAATTTTACCGGCAAAACATCATTGCTGAATACCCGATAAAAAGCGTCCATTACTGTCATCATTTTCAGATTTTCAATGCGGCGCAGCTTTTCATAGCGTTTTAAAACACTCAAATCACCAAGCTCCAGGCCTTTATTATACGCATCGATTAACACCTCGCCCAATGCGGCAGCATCCAATAAACCAATGTTGACCCCTTGTCCTGCCAGAGGATTGATCATATGCGCAGCGTCGCCGACCAGAGCTACACCGGGTTTAACATAGTCCTGGGCATGTTGCCGTTTTAGAGGAAAACTTGCTACTCCCAATACGCTGTTGACCTGACCTAGACAATCGGGGAATGCGGCTACCAGTTCATCCTTCAGTTGTTCATGTGATAAGGCTTTTAATCGATTCACTTCATCGGGTGAGTTATACCAGACAATGGAGCCATAATGTCCGGTCAATGGCAAAAATGCCTGCGGCCCGCTGGGAACAAAGCGCTGCCAGGTTATATCCTGCTGTCCATAAGCTGTTTCAATATAAAGCACCAGCGCATGTTGTTTGTAATCCCAACTGGTTACGCCTAAACCTACGGCTTGTCTGATTCTGGACTGGCCGCCATCGGCTGCAACCAGAACACTTGCAGATAATATCCGGCCATTGCCCAGTTCGACTTCGTTAGTTATTCCAGGTGCATAATTAATTTTATCAATGCCGGCAGGGCAAATTAACTCGACATTGTCAAAATCGTCCAAGCGCTCCAGTAACGCCAGCTGGGTAATTCTGTTTTCAACAATGTAACCCAGTTCCGGATAATCAATATCATCACTGCAAAATTCGGTGTCACCCGCAGTTTCCCAAACGCGCATTCTGCGAAAAGGACAAAAACGGCGGCTAACAACGCCATCCCAGGCCCCGACGGTTTCCAGTATGTTTTTTGACGCTATGCTGAGCGCGGAAACCCGCAAATCATGCGGCTGATCTGGTGCAAAAGGCGGTGGCGGCGAGCTTTCTATAACGGCCACTTTTAATAAACTGCCGCCCAGACTGCAAGCAACAGCAGCGCCTACCATACCGCCGCCTACGATTACAACATCAAATTTTTCTTTCATAATTGACCAACAAGAAATTAACGCGAATTCACATGATAAATGTAACGTTTTTTTAAGAATAAGATGGTGTTATTTTTATCAACTGAAACAAAAAAATACAAAATGTGTCGAATCCCATTATTAAGACATTCTTCTTCTTGAAGCAAGATACCATATTTATTTAATGAATAAGCAAAATAGATCCTTAAGTGTCGCAACTAAAAGGAATGAACAAAAAATGCCATGAGAAACATTTTGTAACAATCAACTTTAGAAGCACACAAATTTGATACTCTATATTTGTATGTGAATAGACCGAATCATAAATCCCTTGGTTAAAAAATTGCCGGTTTTCGATTAGTGTGAATCTTGAAAAATTCAAAAAAGCCATTTTTATTAACGTTCGGGTATCGCTGCTATACGATATTTCTGCTTAATAACAATGGATTATAAAGGTCCAGAATGTACTCCCAATTTTGAGAAGTTGAAAGTGAGTAGAAATTAATTACTTTTCTCCTCAAACCGGGCTTCTACTCCTGCGGAAGAGGTACGGACTTATGTTGATACCTATGTCCCGAGAGAGAAAGAGTTTTTAAAATATCCCTGTACAATTTATGATCACTACACCAACTATTTGTATATGGGTTAATGAGGGATGTAAAAGACCGCGTGACAGGGCCGCCTGACGCCTTTATAATTTAGAAGTTTTGCTCTTTGTGCTTTATGATTAGACTATAAGCGCAGAGCTAGGGTTCGAAAAGGGAAGATAGTAACCCTTTTGTAATATTCTTTTAGGAGGTGACCATGAGTCAAAATACGCTACCAATTAGACAAGGTTTATATGATCCACGTAATGAACATGATGCGTGCGGGGTTGGTTTCATCGTTCATATCAAGGGCCATAAAAGCCATGCGATTGTCAGTCAGGGTTTAGAGTTACTTAGAAACCTGACGCACCGCGGTGCAGTCGGTGCTGATCCATACGCTGGCGACGGCGCTGGTATTTTGATTCAAATGCCCGATGCTTTTTTACGTGCAGAGTGCGATAAACAAGGATTATCGCTGCCCGCTGAGGGAGATTATGCCGTAGGCATGGCATTTTTGCCACGCGACGAATCTAATCGAGCGAGTTGCGAGACTCTGTTTACTGAAATCATTGCGCGGGAAAAAGCCGTGCTGTTAGGCTGGCGTGATGTACCCATTGATAATCATGAGTTGGGGGACTCGGCTAAACAGGTTGAACCGTTTATCCGGCAGATTTTTATCGGGCGCGGCGTGGATTGCCCCGATCAGGATGCGTTCGAACGTAAGTTGTTTGTCATTCGCAAGCAAGTTGAGAATGCAGTCCGTGATTTGAATTTGAAAAATGGACACACTTTTTATGTGCCATCGTTATCGACCCGTACATTGGTTTACAAAGGCATGTTGCTGGCGAGTCAAGTAGGGCCGTTTTACCCCGACCTGAACGATGAACGTATGGACAGCGCCTTGGCGTTGGTACATCAGCGTTTTTCCACAAATACCTTCCCGACCTGGGATCGGGCCCACCCGTTCCGTATGATTGCTCATAACGGCGAAATCAATACCTTGCGGGGCAACATGAATGGCATGGCGGCGCGCCGGCATTCGATAGCGTCCAAAGTATTGGGTGAAGATGTCCATAAACTGTGGCCATTAATTGCCGAAGGGCAATCGGATTCAGCGTGTTTCGATAATGCCGTTGAATTATTGGTGGCAGGCGGTTATTCGCTCGCCCACGCCATGATGTTGCTGATTCCCGAAGCATGGGCCGGCAATGTCTTGATGGATGAAAAACTGCGGGCGTTTTATGAATATAACGCAGCCCTGATGGAGCCTTGGGACGGCCCGGCGGCAATTGCCTTTACTGATGGCCGGCAGATCGGCGCAACCCTGGACCGTAATGGCTTGCGTCCTGCGCGTTACCTTGTCACCGATGACGATTTCGTTATTATGGCGTCGGAAATGGGCGTACTGGATGTGCCAGAGCATAAAATTATTAAAAAATGGCGTTTGCAACCGGGCAAAATGCTGATGATCGACACGGTACAAGGACGCATAATCGATGACGCGGAACTGAAAGCGGATTTGGCGGTTCGCCATCCTTATTCCGAGTGGCTGGACAAGACGCAAATCTTGCTATCGAAACTTCCCCCGGAAGTTTCAGCCATGGCGCCGGATGCAGCCACCCTGTTAGACAGGCAGCAAGCGTTTGGTTATACCCGGGAAGATATTGAATTTATCTTAAAACCGATGGCGCAAACAGGACAGGAAGCTATCAGTTCAATGGGTATTGATGCGGCGTTAGCCGTGTTGTCGCAACGTCCCCGCTTGTTATATGATTATTTCAAGCAGGGCTTTGCCCAGGTCACCAACCCAGCCATAGACCCGATCCGTGAGGAATTGGTCATGTCCCTGGTTTCGCTTATCGGCCCTCGCCCCAACCTGTTAGGTCTGGATGAGGGGGGAACGCATATGCGGCTGGAAGTGGAACAGCCCATTTTGACCAATCAGGATTTGGAAAAAATTCGCCGTATTGAAGCTCGCACCGGTGGTGTGTTCAAGACGAAAACCTTGCCGCTTTGCTATCCTTCTGATCTGGGTGCAAGCGGCATGGAAGGGGCGCTTGATAAGCTTTGTCTTGCGGCAAAAAAAGCTGTTGAAGACGGCAATAACATCCTGGCGCTCTCTGATCGTGACCTGGACGCTGCACATGTTGCCATCCCCGCGCTTTTAGCAACCTCTGCGGTGCATCACTACCTCACCCGCGAAGGCTTGCGCACAAAAGTGGGTTTGGTTGTTGAAACTGGCGAAGCACGCGAAGTCCACCATTTTGCACTGTTGGCGGCCTATGGCGCGGAAGCAGTAAATCCTTATCTGGCGTTTGACACACTCTCCGGGCTTTGTCAGGACATACCCGACCTCACAGAGTATGAAGCGCACAAACGTTATGTCAAAGCGGTCTCTAAAGGCTTGCTGAAGGTGATGTCCAAAATGGGCATTTCGACTTATCAATCTTATTGCGGTGCGCAGATTTTTAATGCCATCGGTTTGGCGGAACCGTTTCTGGAACGCTATTTTACCGGTACAACCAGCACTACCGAAGGCGCTGGTTTGCCGGAAATCAGCGAAGAAACCTTGCGTCGTCATCGTCTTGCTTTTGGCAGCGCACCTTTATATCGCGATGCTTTGGATATTGGCGGGGAATATGCTTATCGTATACGCGGCGAAGCGCATACCTGGACACCCGCAACAATTAGCACATTGCAACATGCAACGCGCACCAATAGTCCTGAACTCTATGCTGAATTTTGCCGTTTAATCGATGAGCAGAACGAAGCGCTGCTGACTTTGCGCGGGTTAATGACATTCAAAACCGACGCAGATCCGGTACCGTTGGACGAAGTGGAACCTGCCGCAGAAATTGTCAAACGTTTTGCGACCGGGGCGATGTCGTTTGGTTCTATTTCCTATGAAGCACACACTACTCTCGCGATTGCGATGAACCGCATCGGCGGAAAATCCAACACCGGCGAAGGCGGGGAACTTCCTGAACGGTTTAAGCCTTTGCCCAACGGGGATTCCATGCGCTCTGCGATCAAGCAAGTGGCATCGGGACGTTTTGGTGTAACCACCGAATACCTCGTTAATGCTGACGATATTCAAATTAAAATCAGCCAGGGCGCTAAGCCCGGAGAGGGCGGGCAACTGCCTGGACATAAAGTCGATGCGGTTATTGCCAAAGTACGTCATTCCACCCAAGGCGTCGGTTTAATATCCCCGCCGCCACACCATGACATTTATTCGATTGAAGATTTGGCGCAGCTCATTCATGACTTAAAAAATGTTAATCCCGAAGCGCGCATTAGCGTCAAATTGGTATCGGAAGTCGGTGTGGGTACGGTTGCCGCGGGTGTTTCCAAAGCCCATGCGGATCATGTCACGATTGCCGGCTATGATGGCGGTACTGGCGCAAGCCCGATGACGTCAATAAAACACGCGGGTTTGCCGTGGGAGATTGGCCTTGCGGAGACGCATCAAACACTGGTGCTCAATAAACTGCGTGGACGCATTGCCGTGCAAGTTGACGGCGGTTTGCGTACCGGGCGTGATGTTATTATCGGCGCCTTGCTGGGGGCCGATGAGTTTGGCTTTGCTACCGCGCCTTTGATTGTTTCGGGTTGTTTGATGATGCGCAAATGCCACTTGAATACCTGCCCGGTCGGAGTCGCGACACAAGATCCAGAACTCCGGAAGCGTTTTACCGGACAACCTGAACATGTTGTGAATTATTTCTTCATGATTGCAGAGGATGTGCGTCAATGGATGGCCAAGCTTGGTTTCCGCCGCATCGATGAAATGGTCGGACGCTCGGATAAATTGGACATGCAACGCGCGATTTCGCATTGGAAAGCGCAAGGACTGGACTTCAGCCGGATTTTCTATAGACCCGATGTTGACAACTCGACGGCTGTCTATAACTGCGAACCTCAAGATCACGGTTTAGAGCATGCATTGGATCATGATCTGATCGCGCAAGCTCAGCCGGCGCTGGAAAACGGGCAAGCGGTAATAATTAATACGCCTGTCCGCAACATCAACAGAACCTTCGGTGCGATGTTATCCGGCGAAGTGGCCAAGCGCTATGGACATAAAGGGTTGCCCGACGATACCATCGCGATTCATGTCAAAGGCACCGCCGGACAAAGTTTTGGCGCATTTTTGGCTCAAGGCATTAGCATAGAACTCGAAGGCGAAGGCAATGACTATGTAGGGAAGGGCATGAGCGGCGGGCGTATCGCTATTTATCCGCCTAAAGATTGTCCGATTGATCCTGCTGAGAATATTATCGTTGGCAACACCGTGCTATATGGCGCGGTCAGCGGTGAATGTTATTTCAACGGTGTCGCAGGCGAGCGTTTTGCCGTGCGCAACTCGGGGGCATATGCCGTCGTTGAAGGTGTCGGTGATCATGGCTGTGAATATATGACCGGTGGGGTCGTTGTCGTGCTTGGTAAAACAGGACGTAATTTCGCCGCAGGCATGTCGGGAGGCGTGGCTTATGTATTGGATAAAGATGACAACTTTGACCAGTTGTGCAACTTATCCATGGTTGAACTTGAGCCGATTCCGGAGGAAGATGAAAACCTGGAAATAGTGGCCCATCAGGGCGGCGACATGGAAACGCATGGCCGTGTTCATATCATGTCTGATATGACCAGACATGATGCACAGCGCTTGAAACATTTGATTCAAAATCATAAACGCTATACCGGTAGCCAGCGGGCGCAACATATCCTGGACAATTGGAATGATTATTTGCCGCGTTTTATCAAAGTGATGCCGGTTGATTACCGTGCAGCGCTTAAAGAAATTCAGGCTCAGCAAGCGTCTGCAACTGCTTAAGCGTTTTTATTTAGAGAAGGTATTGAAGATGGGAAAACCAACCGGGTTTATGGAGCTGCCTCGCGCTGAACGGCGTTATGAAGCGCCGAGTGATCGTATCCAGCATTATCGGGAATTTACACTAGCCCCCAGCGATGCTGAAATGGCTCAGCAAGGCGCCAGATGCATGGATTGCGGCATTCCCTTTTGTCATCAGGGATGTCCTATAAATAATATTATTCCGGAATGGAATGACGGGGTCTATCGCGGCGATTGGCAAGAGGCGCTCGATGTTTTGCATAGCACCAATAATTTCCCCGAATTTACCGGCAGTATTTGTCCTGCGCCCTGTGAAGCGGCTTGCACTCTCAATTTGACCGATCAACCCGTGACCATTAAATCGATTGAACGCGCCATTATCGATAAGGGTTGGGAAATGGGTTGGGTAAAACCGCTAATTCCAGCGCAACGCACCGGCAAGCGCGTGGCGGTTATAGGTTCCGGGCCTGCGGGAATGGCTTGCGCCCAACAGCTGGCGCGCGCAGGTCATGAAGTCGTTCTGTATGAAAAAAATGATCGCATCGGCGGTTTATTGCGCTATGGCATTCCCGATTTCAAGATGGGAAAACATTTAATCGACCGGCGTATCGCGCAAATGCAGGCAGAGGGTGTCAGATTCAGGCCTAACAGTTTTATCGGCAAAGATATTTCTGCACAAAAAATACTTGCCGAATACGATGCGGTGGTATTAACAATAGGCTCTGAAAAACCACGTGATCTGGAAGTCGCTGGGCGTAATGATTATCAAGGCGTTTATTTTGCGATGGATTTTTTGCGTCAGCAAAATAAGCGCGTAGCGGGCGATACGATAGATGATGATGACGCTATTTCTGCGAATGGCAAAAATGTCGTCGTTATCGGCGGCGGCGATACCGGTTCTGATTGCATAGGCACGTCAATAAGACAAGGTGCGATATCAGTTGTCCAACTCGAAATTTTGCCGCAACCGCCCGAAAAGGAAAACAAACTTATCACTTGGCCGAATTGGCCCAACAAATTGCGCACCACTTCTTCGCATGAAGAAGGCATCAAGCATCGTTACTGGAGCACCAATACCAAACGTGTTACCGGTAAAGATGGGGTCATTACACAGCTTGAAGCGGTGGAAGTGGAATGGAAACAGGAAGGCGGACAGTGGAAAATGAGCGAAAAGCCCGATAGTTCATTTACGCTGGAAGCGGATCTTGTGTTACTGGCAATGGGCTTTGTCCATCCCGTGCATGAAGGCTTGTTGAAGGAACTCGGCGTTGAACTGGATGGGCGCGGTCAGATTAAAGCCAACGAAAAGCAATACAGCACCTCTGTCGATAAGGTATTTGCAGCGGGCGACGGCCGGCGCGGACAATCGCTGGTGGTCTGGGCAATACGCGAAGGTAGACAAGCTGCCAGAGCCGTGGACGAATATCTGATGGGAGCCTCAGAGCTGCCCCGGTAAGTGTTCTTACTAAAGTTGTGTTGGGTAGACAAACTTTATCAAGGGTGAACAAATGTTGAGCGTTTGTTCGCCTTTTTTATGTCGACGACTCTGTATTACGGCTTTTGATCCATTAATTTCTTTGGCTTTAAAATGTAGTATTGATTTGCATAACTCGACACGTTGACTTACAGAGTAGCCATAATTAACAATTGAATTGATTAGAGTCAATATGTTTATACGATATATGTGCCAGATTATTGGACAACTGATGTTGTATATATTACGTTAGGCTTATCGCGCGGAGACCACCCTTGAAAGAACTCATCGAATACCTTCAGCGGGAATGGTTCACCGTTTCTGCTGCACCAGTAACGTTTCTGGTTGCATCAGTTCTTGTCGGTGGCCTGGCCTATGCAGCGTCGCGCTGGAGGCATGGAGCGATCATCGAACTACTGCGCGAGCGCATAGTTGCCAAAGACGAGCAGCTCGACGGCTATCGGGAACGGCTCCATCTCGTGCCAGCGCACGGGAGCGAGTTTTCTCGGCTATCACACGCGGAACTGCAAAAGGAATCACTGAAGTTTGTGTCTAGCCTACGAGATTGGTTGGGCAAAAGGAGAAGCCAAGACTCTGATCGTCAGCATCAGCAGTGGCTAGCGATGACCAATGCAAAAGATGAAGCTGATCGCAAAAGACTGTGGGATGCACAAACAACTGATCTCATGCGATCGTCCACGACGTTCAACAACGAGTACGACTCGCAGTTCAAGGTCAAGGCTATGGTGCTTCGGGACGAACTACTTACGCGAGTTCAGCATCCTGATCCAACAAGAATCGACCATCACATGTACGAACACCCGACGAATCCAATAGGCATGGGCATGGTGGCAGACGATCTCGAACGAATGGCTCGTCTACTCAAATAGGCCTAACCCATCAATCGAGAGGACATGCCCCGGCAAGCCGGGTCATGCCTCTCATCTCAAACGTTAAGCAACTAAAAGTAAAGAAAAGACCTTATGAATCAAGAAAGCATCCTGTTTCCTGTCTTTGCGTTAGGTGGGTTGACCTTCTTTGTCTCGCTTTGGATGGCGCGCCTTAGGTTCGTGGCCGTCAAACGAGGTGACCTTGACCGGCGCTACTACAAATTAAATCGCGGCTGGGAAGCCCCTGATTATTTGCTTAAGGTAAGCCGAAACTTTGAGAACCTGCTCGAAATTCCCGTGCTATTTTACGTTGTCGCACTCATGATATACCTGACAAAGCAGGCAGATTTCGTTCATGTGGCAATGGCGTGGTTGTATGTCGGTACCCGTTTTATCCATACCTATATTCACACCACCTACAACAATGTCCGGCACCGCATGATCCCGTTCTTGCTGGGCGGCATTCTGCTGATCGCGATTTGGGTGCGTCTTTTCGTACAAATTATCTAACGCGGTAACGTGCAATCCGCAGGATGCAACAGGCGCTAGACGTTGCCCTGCATGTTGGGCTTCGTTGTGGCGCAATATTCAATTGAGACTGTGAAAGCATTTTAAATTCCACGACGAGAAATTAATAGATTATTTGCTGACTTTTTTGCATTCAGGGACAGGGTAATAGGATGTTGTTAAGTTCGTGTTAACGGCTATCCTTAAATACATCAGTTACGTCTCAATAGAGAAAATCATGCAAAAAACAATTATTCCGTCCGTGTCTTTACTCGTTTTAGCCGTATTGAGTATGAATGCCTGGGGGGATAGAACCATTCACAAATGCAAAAACCAACAAGGCGAGTTGATTTACCAAAAATCACCTTGCGCAGAGAACTCAGAAACCATTACTTCGTGGACAGCCCCGATCGAAACCAGGAAAGTCAAGAGTACGCTGGTTCTTGAACAGGGTAGAGGGGGGCATTATTTTTTGGATAGCGAGGTTAACGGCATACCGGTCCAGTTTGTTGTGGATACCGGCGCATCAGTCGTCAGTCTGCCCAGTTCAGTGGCAAATGCCGCAAATATAGTTTGTAAGGGTGAAAAAGTTATGATGCAAACCGCTAACGGCTCAATATTGGCCTGCAC
>JBAQEN010000352.1:0-3921 GCA_049286765.1 Methylococcaceae bacterium | reverse complement strand
AATCAACATATTACAGACATTTTTATTGAGAAACATACTTATGGAAACATATTTACCCATCATTAAAACCCTTCTTTCTGACTGGTTTCAATTGACTCTTGACAATCCCTTATATGCTGCGGCTTTAGCTACAGTGGTCTGGTTACTGACAGCTATTGTTTATAGCATCAAGATTGCCTTCTTAAAGAAGAAAAATATCGCCAGCGAAAAAGCGCGTATTGACCTGCAAAATAATCTCAATACTGCGCAACAACAGATGCAGCTTATGCAAGAGCAATTGGCTGCCAATACCGGGCAAATGGAAAAAGCCCAGCATTTGGCTCAAAATGAAACAGAGCGAGCAGCCGGACTTGAAGAGCAGATTTCACAGCGCAACAAGCAGATTGCCGGCATTATTCAATCCATGGCAACCAGTTTTGACCTTGGCGAACGTCCATTGCCTGTAACCGAAGACATCAAGGCGGAAGGTTTGTGGCAACAACACGATAGAGTCATCGCTCTATTAACATCACGTCTGCGTAGTGAACAGCAGGCCAAAACCGAACTGCAACAAACTTATCAGGCAGAAACGGCAAAACGGGCTGAAAAGGAAGCATTGATTGAAACTTTGCAGACAACATTAGTCAATCAAGCCAATCAAGTTGCAAAACTTGAACAAATGCTTGAAGAGCAAAAATCCTTGCTGCTACAGCAACAGGATAAAGCTCAACAGGAATTATCTCAAACCCTGGAAGAACATCTGACTGAATTGGCGCGTCTCACAGAGCTGGAACAGCAAGCCCTTGATTTGGTTAATACCCGGCAGCAGTTGACGCAGTTGGAAGAAAAGCTAAATGTTAAAGATGTTCTGATTACACAATTGGAAAAGAATAAGCCGGACGATCAGGTTAAGGTTCAACCTCAACCGGCGGTTATAAAACAGCAAGAAGAAACACTCATTGAATTAAAACAGATTGATGAAGAAGTCCCAGCTACTGCATCGGACATCGGGCAACAGCCAGTTACTCCCGTTAAAGAACAAACAAGCGGAGTAACCGGAAAACTCAAAGGCCTGTTTGGCAAGACCAAACAAGAGCCCATTACCACAGAACCGGAATCCGTTAAAATAAAACAGGATGAACCTAAAATTCAGCCTGCGCCGCCATTGGAGCTAGAAAAAAAGTCAGTGAGTGCCGCTAAAGGCCAATTTGGAAAGCTCAAAAACCTGTTTGGTTCAAAACAGCAAGCCGAAGAAACAAAACAGGATGAAGCAGAAATTCCGCCTGCGCCAGTGAGCCCCGTGAAAGACCGGTATGGGAAAAAGAAATACTACTTTGGTGATATAAAGCAGCAAGCCGAAGATACAAAACAGGACGAAACAGAAACTCAGCCAGCGGCTTTGGAAGACCAACAACCGTCACTGAGTACCGCCAAAGGTCAACTTGGAAAACTCAAAAACCTGTTTGGTTCACAGCAAAAACCCAAAGATAAAATGCAGGATGAAGCAGAAATTCCGCCTGCGCCAGTTGAAGTGGAGCAACCCTCAGTTAGTCCCGCTAAAAGCCAACTTGGAAAGCTTAAAAACCTGTTCGGTAAAAACAAATAGCGTCTAACGACTGGCATCTTGTTGGGTTACGAAAGGCGTGTAATCCAACGAGGGCGTAGGTTGCGGTTGGAGATAGCCAACCCAACATGATAGTATACAGCCATGCAGTATCGACGTGATTACACCGCCAGCGCGACATATTTTTTCCTGATTACCCATAAGCCTCAGCTAATTTCAAAAGTCGGCCCGGCATAGGGGGCGTTCGCACGGCGACATAAACAAAGCGGGGCAGCAACTCTTCCAGTTGAAACCTTCGGTTATGCCGGTAGCAGAATTCAGCTAAATAACGCGGTAAATGTTTAGGGTTTATCGCATGGTAAGTGCCGGTGATGGCATTTTTCACATTGCCTATCAGGGTGTTAATCCAGGTGAACTCCTCTTTGGTGACACTTTGCGGCCCACCACCTGTGACAATACTGATAGGGTTGCAGCCGGCCTCTGTTACCGCTGAAAAACAGGGCAATCCGTCTGAAATGACCGTGCTGCAGGAGTGTAAATGCTGCTTTGCCCAGCGGGAAATTTCGGTCAGCCGAAAGCCTTTGACCACATTCATGTTCATTACAATAGGATGGCCTTCATTATTCAATAAGACGGCCGCAACAAACGGCACTTTGTTGGCGGAACCTCGGCCTCTTTTGCCACCGCGACATTCACACCCCACTACACGTCGTCCAAGCGGATAGTTCCGCTTAAGGGCTGGCCGTCGTCCCGTTCTTTCATCACCTGCATGATCTTGTGTTTCATGCTCCACGCCGTATTGTATGACACACCGATTTGCCGCTTAAGCGCTAAGGCCGACAACCCCGTTTTGGCTTGTGTAATTAAATGGATCGCCAGGAACCAAGTGGTCAACGGTAGCTTGGTTTGTTCAAAAATAGTGCCGCTAATCAACGAGGTTTGATGGTGGCAATCCGTACACTGATAGAGATCTCTTGTTTTGAATACTATGACGACCGGAACCGCAGTCAGGACAACGGAAACCACTGGGCCAGCGCCAATTAAACAGGGCTTCGGCACATTGCCTGTTCGATTCCATAGTTTTTGAATAAAGCCGGCAAACTATAGCCCACTTGAAACTGCACTTTGTTTTTACTCATTTGCCAACCTCCTTTATTTCTTACCTTTTCTGACACTCACTTGCCTTTAAAGTTGCTGAGTCTTATACGTAATTAGGTATTTTTTTACCGTCCTAACATTTCGCCGCAGCCCCTTATTCAACCAACCCGAAGCCGTTGCTGGATTGCGGGCGGCATTTCGCGGTGAAATGGCGCGCCGCCCGTTTTATATTGATGCCATTGTCATTATGCCCGAGCATATCCATGCCATTTGGACATTACCACCCGATGACGCAGATTATTCCATCCGCTGGCGCAATATCAAGCGGTCCTTTACCGCGACCATTCCGTCCGAACAGCGTCCCGCCGTTTTCGCCAGCCGGCGGCACAAACACGAACAGGCGATATGGCAACGGCGATTTTGGGAGCATCGTATTCGGGATGAAAGGGATTTTAACCAGCATATTGATTACATCCATTACAATCCGGTCAAGCATGGAGCCGTTACCCGTCCCGTTGATTGGCCATACAGCAGTATTCACCGGTATATTCGCGATGGGGTTATAAGCCGCGATTGGGGCAGTGATCCGTCATTTTATCCGATATCGTTGGACATGAATGATGTGGTGTGGATTAAAATTCAGGACGTAGGTTGCGGTTGGCGATAGCCAACCCAACAATATTTCAATGTGCGCATAAAAAACCGCCCGAGGGTTGCCGGAGCGGTTTATTAGAGTTTTGCGGGTTAATGTTGGGTTACGAAAAGCATGTAACCCAACCTACTATTTCTTTTGGTAGCAGAGTATGGGAGTCCGAATTGATGAGTTAAACCGGAAAAAATGCCTTGAGAATCAAGGTTAAGATACCGCCCAGCACCAGACCAACCATCCATTTAATAACAAGCAGTTCGCGTTCCACGCGATTAATATCTGATTTTGTCGCCAACTGGGAATCCATTGCTTCAGAAAAAGCAGTTACCAATGCTTCCGCTTCCGCTTTCGCCTGTTCTTCAGGAACACCACCAGCTTTGAGTCTTTCAACAAATCTTAAAGTATCAAATGTAATTGTTGCCATAACACGTTTTACCCAAACAAACTTAATTTTTATCAGTTTAACATAGGCGTAAAAAACCCGCCAAGATTTGTCCGGAGCGGTTTGTTTCTAAGGCAATGTATGGATTAAAGTTAAGGGCGTAGGTTGCGGTTGGCGATAGAGACTGTGAAAGTATTATTTCATCATCCGCATGGTATAATGTATTTCATTGATAAATATAATGAATTG
>JBAQEN010000351.1:0-1515 GCA_049286765.1 Methylococcaceae bacterium | reverse complement strand
CCTTAAGCGATGTGTTGGGAAGGATCGATCCGCAAGCTTTTCAGGAGGCGTTTTTGCATTGGGTTCAAGCGGCGTTGCCGAGCCTGTGTCGGGCGAACAAATCTGTTTGGACGGCAATACCTTGCGCGGCAGCCGTATCGGCGACAGGACGGTGCATTTGCTGAGTGCGTATGCCGCCCAAGCGCGCTGGGTATTGGCGCAACAGGCGGTGGGGGAGAAAACCAATGAGATAACCGCTATTCCCGATCTGTTATCGATGCTGGACATTACGGGGGCGCTGATATCGATTGATGCGATGGGTTGCCAAAAGACCATTGCCAAAACGATTATTGATGCGAAAGCAGATTATCTTCTGGCGCTGAAGGACAATCACAAGGGATTGTGCGAAGACGTCAGTCTCTGGCTCGACACGGAAACGGCGTCGGGGCGACTGCCGATCCATGAAACGGTGGATAAAGGGCACGGGCGCCTTGAAATCCGCCGTTGCTGTTTAAGCGCGCAGATCGACTGGCTTGAACAAAAGCCAGAATGGAAGGGTTTAGCCGCTGTTGGCCGGGTAGAATCGACGCGGATTATCGGCGATAAAACGTCCGTTGAGACCCGGTATTATCTTTGTTCATTCACCGGCCTGGAACGGTTTGCTCAGAGTGTACGGCAGCATTGGAGCATTAGAAAATCAGCAGCATTGGGTGCTGGATGTGCAGTTTGGAGAAGACGACAATCGGGCCAGGAAAGATCATTCGCCGGAACACCTGGCTTTACTCCGGCGAACGGCCTTGAATCTGTTGAACAACAACGGACCGAGCCAAGACAGCCTGCGCCGGCGAAAACTTCGGGCTTGTTTGAGTGACTGCTATCGCGCTGAACTGGTCTTCGGAAAAAAGAAACATAGCGCGATTGCCCTGAGGCGAATTGATGATTGGTAAAAATCCACTGGAAATACTCAACTGTGACTTAAAACTCGAACATAGTGCTGTCTTCCTTGCTCAGAGAAGCCGTTGTCTATTGCGAACAAGTCAGTGATTTTATTTCCCGTGAACTTTTTTCAAATATTCTGGAAAGTGAAGAAGAGCACATCGACTGGTTGGAAATACAGCTTGAATTGATTACTAAAATTGTATAACAAAATTATTTGCAATCGCAAATGTAAAAACTATTCTCAAAATATTGAGTTGTAATTCGGTATTCTTATAGTGTTCAAAGGAGATATTATAGCGCCAACAAAATCAAATATGTGGTGCAATATAGCTAACGCTCATTGCACCCTACGGATTGCGCCTTATAGAGTTAGGCATAAGCAAAAACATCCAAAATCATATTTCGCACACTGATCGATTCAATCTCAGCCCGATTGTTATTAACATGTTCAGGGTTTCCATACCATATCAGGCAACCCAATGGTTGATGATATCCCGTTCCCTCAACTCGCTCTATTTTAGTTATACCCAATTGGTCTAGATTTAAACGGCGAGAATTTAGAGAATCAGATTCAGATGCAAAAATAAGGAACTCATT
>JBAQEN010000350.1:0-2006 GCA_049286765.1 Methylococcaceae bacterium | reverse complement strand
ACCCAGGTGTTCACAGCCACGCCGCCCAGCTCACGTAAAGAAGTCAAAGCTGGCCTGGAAGCCACTGATCCCACCACCGTCCAGCTCGCATCAGGCGAGGTGCAGCTGGTTGAATTCTTCGCTTTCTGGTGAGGGACCTGCCGCAAAATGGCGCCCATCGTGCATGGGCTGGAAGCAGAATATAGTGAGCGCATGAATTTCATTTACCTGGATATTGACGATCCGGATACCGACCCTTTTAAATCAGCCCTGGGTTACCGCATCCAACCGCATATTTTCCTGCTTGACGAGCATGGCAAGATCATTGGCACCTGGCTGGGGTCGGTGACTGAAGCCGAGCTGCGCCAGGCATTTGACTCAGCCCTGGAATAATCCGCGCTGAACCAATCCCACATCATCACCACCCGGACAGCCCGTCCGGAAGAAAATATCTTGCTGGCTGAATTCGGGGAGCGCACATTCGTTGAGAATTTTGCCGCCCAGAATACGCCTGAAAATATGTCTGTCTATCTGGCGGGAGCCTTCAATCCAGATAAGCAGGCTGCTGAGCTGGCTGATCCGGGGAGCGTTTTCCTGCTGGCGGAAGTGGAAGGCGAGCTGGCGGGTTATGCTCATCTGCACGCCGGTCCGCCTACCCTGGAAACCCTTGACCAGACCGGGATTGATTCGGATGCTCGGGATGCCATCGAGCTGGTGCGCATCTATGCAGATACTCCCTGGATCGGCAAAGGCGTCGGACCAGCCCTGATGCAAGCCTGCCTGGATGAATCCCGCAGCCGGGGCTTTGAATTGATCTGGCTGGGAGTGTGGGAGCATAACCCGCGCGCCCAGGTGTTCTATCGCAAGTGGGGGTTTGAAAAGATCGGGACGCACACCTTCATACTGGGCGCCGACCCTCAGACCGACTGGATCATGGCCCGCGAAATTAAATAGACAGCGGTCTGACTCCCTCCCGGCTTAATTCCACTGCCACCTGGGCTGCCAGGCGGGCATTATTTTTTAATAGACCCAGATTGGCGTGCAGGCTGGCGCCTTCGCTCAGCTCGCTGACCCGCGCCAGCAGGAACGGGGAAACTGCCTGGCCGCGGATCCCCTGGGCTTGCAGCTCTGCCAGGGCGCGCTCGATTATGCCGTTGATCTCCTCGGGAGCCAGAGCGTCTTCTTCAGGAGGCGGGTTGCCCACCAGCACAGCGCTGGGCTGGCCCATCCCCCAGTGGGCGCGGGCCAGTGCGGCAATCTCAGCCGGGCTGTCAGTGCGGGCGCTCACCTGCAAGCCGCTGCTGACCGAATAGAAAGCCGGAAAATCGTCGGTCTGGAATCCCACCACTGGAACGCCATAGGTCTCCAGTACTTCCAGCGTGGCAGGCAGGTCCAGGATCGCTTTGGCGCCGGCGCAGACCACGATCACCGGCGTCCGCCCCAGCAGCACCAGATCGGTAGATATATCAAAAGCCTGCTCGAAGGGAGCCGTGCGGTGCACGCCTCCGATCCCGCCGGTAGCAAAGACCTGGATACCGGCGCGTTCGGCGATCGCCAGGGTCGCCGCTACGGTCGTCCCTCCGCTCCAGCCCTTGGCTACCGCGGTACCGATATCGCGGCTGGAGATCTTGTGCAGATCGCTGGCCAGCCCACCGGAAAGGCGGGTGGCATCGCCCAGGCTTTCCAAGAGCTCGTCCTCCAATCCCACATACACCCGTCCCTCCAGCACGGCGATCGTCGCCGGCGTTGCGCCGTAGGCGCGCACTTCGGCTTCCAGATCCCGCGCCAGAGCCAGGTTTTCAGGATGGGGCAGGCCGTGGGTAATGACAGTTGATTCGAGGGCTACGACCGGCTGTCCCTGCTTCAGGGCGCGGCGGGCTTCCGTAGACATATGGATCGGCAGGCTTTGGATTTTGGATTTCATTTTAGATCACCAGTTGTTCGTAGAGTTTATCCAGGGATAGATCTGGAATGCTGGCGCCCTGATAGCGCAGCGCCATCGAAGCGGCCGAGACGCCCATGTGCAG
>JBAQEN010000349.1:0-1644 GCA_049286765.1 Methylococcaceae bacterium | reverse complement strand
TGCATTATTTGTTTTGGCATCCGGAATTACTTTATTGCAAGTTGCCGCAAATCCGTACGTCACCATTTTAGGAAAACCGGAAACCGCCTCAAGCCGATTAACGATGACCCAGGCATTTAATTCCCTGGGGACGACGATTGCCCCTTATTTTGGCGCTTTATTCATTCTTGGCGCTGCCGTTAAAACGGCGGACGAAATTAAATTACTTAATAATGAGGAATTAACTGCTTATCAAGCTGCTCAAGCGGCAGCAGTCCAAAACCCTTATTTGTTTCTTGCAGTGGTTTTATTTTTTATTGCTGTCATTTTTGCAAGAATCAAATTGCCTAAAATTAAACCCGCCGATCAACAGCCTGCAAACACTGAAAAGCTATATTTCGATGATGATCATGACAGCGCCTGGGCATATAAACACCTCGTATTAGGTGCAATCGGCATTTTTGTCTATGTCGGTGCGGAAGTGTCTATTGGCAGTTTTCTTATCAATTTTTTGGGAGAACCTGCAATTGCCGGATTGGCGGAAAAGGATGCCGGAAAGTATGTTTCGTTTTACTGGGGTGGCGCCATGATTGGACGATTCGCCGGCGCGGCAGTTATGCAAAAAATTCAACCCGGTAAAGCGCTTACATTTAATGCTGTAACAGCGGCTGTTTTAGTTTTAATGACTATCATTGGCAGCGGGCACTTCGCCATGTGGACAATTCTTTCTGTGGGGCTGTTTAATTCCATTATGTTTCCAACCATTTTTTCACTCGCGCTTAATGGTTTGGGAAAACACAGGGGACAGGGTTCAGGGATTTTATGTGCGGCAATAGTCGGAGGCGCTATTCTTCCAGTTGTGCAGGGGCTTTTTGCTGACCGTATCGGCATTCAAACTGCTTTTTTTATTACGGTTCTTTGCTATTGTTACATCGCTTGTTATGGCTGGAGAGGGCATAAGTTCTAAGTCCGTTATTATGCAAGATCGAATTGCTGAGTGTCCGCACGAAGGAGGGATTGATTTTCCAGATGGAGAAGTTTGCCAGGAATGGACATTCTGGAAAGGGCGCGGGGAACGAATTCATTAAAGGAGAGTCTTAAATCGCGTTAGCTAGTTTCCATCGCTATGCTTATCCACAAAATCTGTTGATAAGTCTGTATTTAATTTGTCATTTTGCGCCTTAACTATAAATAAATTAGTGAGTTGAGTTAAATTGACTAAAAATTGCCCAAATTGTTTTCTTATAAGATAATCTCTAAAGTTAGAATATAAGCATGGTTCAAATAGTACATCAGAAATAGCCTATTCATAATACCGAGTTATTTCACTGACTCCTTAGGCAAGGCTCTCCTGAGTCCTTCGGCTACGCTCAGGAGAGCCGTACCGGAGGGCTCAGGAGAACCTTGTCGAAGCGAGGAATTTTTTTGTTCCCCATTTAATCAAAATTAATTGCAAGCCGGAGGAAAAATAATGAAACTCTACTACAGCCCAGGCGCTTGTTCGCTATCCCCCCATATTGTAGCTTGTGAAGCAGAACTTCCTGTTGAACTGGTTAAAGTCGATTTGCAAAGCAAGCGTACTGAAAACGGCGAAGATTTTCGCCAGATAAATCCAAACGGTTATGTGCCGGTTCTGATACTTGATGATGGTAACAAGCTTATTGA
>JBAQEN010000348.1:0-7012 GCA_049286765.1 Methylococcaceae bacterium | reverse complement strand
GTTTCGATTTTGGCAGAAACTCGTACGTAATCAGGAATCTGAATATCGGTAATACCATTCGACCAAAATGCAAACATGACGTCAATTAATAGTATCTGTTTCTATTGCGGATCTAGTCCTGGGCGACTCGGTGCATACACCTCAGCCGCTTTTTCACTGGCCGAATCATTGGTCAGCCGAAACATCAGGCTGGTTTACGGAGGTGCCAGTATAGGCATCATGGGCATGGTGGCGGTTCAAGTATTGAAGCTCGATGGCCAAGCTATCGGTGTCATACCGAAAGCTTTGGCGCATAAAGAAGTCGCGCACAAAAATCTGACTGAATTGCATGTCACCCAATCCATGCATGAGAGGAAGTTGCTGATGGCCGAGCTTGCAAATGGATTTATTGCGCTCCCTGGCGGCATAGGCGCGCTTGAGGAATTATTTGAGATTTGGACTTGGGCACAGCTTGGATTTCACAGTAAGCCTTGCGGCTTGCTCAATAACGAAGGCTGTTACGATGCGTTGATCAATTTTTTAGATCATTTTTGGCAGAGCAATTTGTTAAACAAGATCACTATGCCATGTTGATTGTGGAGACAAATCCAGACGCGCTGCTTGACCGCTATGTCAATTACCCGCCGCTTGCTGTAAGGCATTGGGTTTGCAAAGACGAAACCTGACTGGCCGCAATTCCATATTATCACGATAAGTTTATCATTTTTTTAGTATCCCGAATTGAATCTCCACATCCGTCTCATATTGGCAATTGATTAACAATGTACTCGCCAATTGCCAGTGAAGCTGTAGCGGCGGGACTGGGGGCATTAAGGACATGCAAGGCGTCTTGGCGGACCACCAGATGAAAGTCATCCACTAAATCCCCCGTGGGCTTCATGGCTTGCGCACGGACACCCGAGCCGCCGGGAGCAAGGTCAGTGGTGCGGATATCAGGCACAAGCCGTTGTAGTGCACGGCAAAAGCGCACCTTACTGAATGACTGGATAAGTTCTGTACCTGCCATAGCAGGATATTTACGAAGAAAATGCCACAGTCCGGGGAAAAGCAGTATATCCAGCACGTCGCGGGGGTTAAAATCTGTTAATTTGTATCCTTCGCGCGCAAAGGCGAGCACCGCGTTCGGACCGGCCTCAACGCCACCTTGAATCATCCGCGTGAAATGGACGCCGAGGAACGGGAATTGAGGATTGGGTACAGGGTAAACCAGATTTTTCACCAGATGCTGGGCCTCAGGTTTGAGATAGTAATATTCACCGCGAAATGGAACAATTCTTACGTCTCGCCGCTCGCCTGCCAGTTCAGCTATGCGGTCGCAGTACAGGCCGGCGCAGTTGATCAGGAAATCGGCATTGAATTCCGCTATCGCCGAGGTGGCGACCCAAGCACCGGCTTTGCGTTCGAGGCGTTCAACTTTGGCTCCTGTGACAATGTGCCCTCCTCGTTCTTGAACACGGAGGGCCAGTCGATCACAGACCTCCCGGTAATCGACAATACCTTCTTCCGGTACATGCGCAGCGGCGAGACCGTTGACATGGGGCTCTATTTTTCGTATTTCAGTCGCTTCAATTTTCCGTAACCCTTGCAGCCCGTTAGCAATTCCGCGCCGGAGTAATTCGTCCAGTCGTGGCAGTTCTTCGGGTGTCACGGCCACAACGAGTTTGCCGCAGATTTCATGCGGGATTTCTTCCTCACGGCAAAATTTTGTCATTTGCCGAATACCGGTGACGGCTAATTTTGCTTTGGCTGAACCTGGCGCATAATAGAGGCCTGCGTGCAATACGCCGCTGTTATGCGTGCTCTGGTGCGCACCGACGATCACCTCTTTCTCGAGCAATGTAATGCCTGCTAACGGGAATCGCTCCAGTAGCCGATAAGCGGTTGCTAAACCAACCAAACCGCCGCCGACAATGAGAAAAGTTTTTTGTGTACTCATAGAGTGATGCTCAAAAGATGTGGAGATGGAGGGAAGAGTCTACTTTATTCTTGATGATCTTCAAAGTTCATTATTTTAGCTATTGGGTAGCCAATTAGTGAATGCTCTTAATTAAGTCATTACAACATGAGGCTTTGGCGGCATTTAGGAGCTCAATAAACGCGAAAACGTCGCACCACATATAGGCTGGGGTAGCAATACTTCCGGGCTTTTTTTGCACCCCAAAAAGAGAAATTCTAGTGACCACATCAAAGGAGGCCATCCATGATTGTACTTCGTGATCCCCAACAACTCACCCAAATTGCCTAACCGAACATCAAAACCTTTCTTCAGCAACGCTTTCATGACATCTATGACCCAGACTGTAAAACAGCGTCCAATATTTACCATTTTCAGTGTCAGTTTTAATAATCAATATTTACAATAAACATTAAAAAATAATGCGATAATTATTTTACATGGTCAATTTTGACGCTGTTTCCGCCGATTAATTTGTTATTTTCTCACGCTGATTTACAGATATACTTAAGTAATTAGGTGAACACGAAAAAACTAATGTAGCAACCCCGAACAATTCAAATACAGAAAACTGAATCCCCGATATTACCAGCGCCGATGATAATACCAATGTACCCCTTCTATTGCTAACGCTATCACCATTTGTAATTAGCTGATGATTGACAGTGGATGAATATTTAAAAAAACAGAGCCAAAATAAGACCAAAAAATCGTCCGTTAAGATGATGATCGTTTTTGTTGGGCTTTTATTCTTAGTGGGGGCCATTTGGGGCTTGGTTTCGCTTCATGTTTGGATTTTCGTTTTCTCTGGTATAGCGGCATTTTATATCCTTTCTTACTTAAAAAAATAAGTTAAAGCCGCAACCAGAACAAACATCGCTTCACTTCGTGTGGCGGCAGTTCGGAGACTAGCATGCCCATTTATTTCATCGAGCCAGGTCATGTAACGGCAATCGGGCATTTTTTATCCAAACCTCGGAGGAACCATCTGAACCAATAATTTATTCAGTTAACCCATAACCAATGTAGCTTTCTTGTTGCTTTGCTTTTTTTGTGAGCATCGAATTCAACAACCTGAACAACTAAGGACCAGCAACCGCGCTGTTTCCTATCAGAATTAGGTTGAAGAATCTTTCTCAACGCGAAACGGCTTACGTGGAAAACAGTTTATGCCATGTATACAATCAAATCACCTATACTTTAATTTTAATCAGGAGAAAACCACTTGAAAACATACACTGTAAAAATGTCAAGGTCGGTTGTCGAATACAGAGAAATCCTTATTAATTGTGAAAATGAAGAGGAATTAATCGAGTTATTGGACGAGAAACTTGAAAGAGTATGGAGCGAAGGTGACGAGACGTTCGATGAACATTCGAATGATGAGATAGATTTGATTAAGCACTGGGAAAATGAAGAATTGGACGAAGGAGCTATGACGATCGAGGATTTTTGCGAAAGACGTTCACGTTTCAAGAGATTAACTCGCCGATACTGGATCCGTCGTATATGGCGATAATATCCAATTCGACACAAAACAAAAGCCATATGAAGATAATATTAGTTTCATGTTTGAACTCGCTCAGATATTACGTGCCTTATTAACCTATTATCCCAAATATGTCGGAACTGAACCGATACAAATAGTTTTCTTAAAAAGAGCGATGGTCAAGTTATAAAATAATGGCCTTAACTAAACTCATGAGTACCTTAAATCTTCAGATGGTCAGTTTGAAGGTTGCCCCTACGCTTTCGTGCCTGCAGTGCGTTCTTTGTTCTATCTGAGATAAACCAATAATTTATTCAGTTAACCAATAACCCAAGTAGCTTTCGTGTTGCTTGGGTTTTTTATGAGCATCGAATTCAACAAGAGACTTTGGTGGCATTTAGGAAATGCCGCACCGCTCAGGGCCGGGAGGTAATCATACTTCCGGGCTTTTTTGCACCGCAAAAGGAGAAATTCTAGTGATCACATCAAAGGAGGCCATCCATGATTGTACTTCGTGATTCTCAACAACTTACCCAGGTTGTCCAGCCGGACATTAAACATCAACGCTTCCTAAACAATGACAAAATCAGGCAATTGTTTGCCGATTCTGATGTGGAAGAGAATATTTATGCGGCGGCGTACATCAAAATATTGCTATTGTCCGGGGTGAGAAGATCGGATGGGCTGGCTATGAAATGGGAGCACCTACAACTTACCGGTCCTAAACAATTGTGGTACATCCCTCATACTAAAATCGGGAAATCTCGTTAAGTCATATTGAACCCAATGCCCCTTCATATTCTGGAATGTTTACCCAAAGTAGTCGGTAATCCTTATGTTTTTCCGGGTAAAGTTGAAGGGCTGCCAATCAATAATCCCATTAAAGCTTTCAAACGCATCATTCATCGTGCCGGTATTGAGTCCAGTTTCAGACTGCACGACATCCGCCATACTGTGGCCAGCCTAATCATCAACAACGGCGGCAGTCTTTGCGACGTGCAGGAAGAACCATTCGCAACTGCTCTGTGAACGGCTGGGCAGCTTCTAAAAGTGGTCATTAGATAGTAACATCAAAGGCTTGTTCGGATACAGGAAGATTCGGCTATCCCCGGCTTCGACTCATCTCAAAGCCTGAAAGAGACCTTGAAGCGTTATGCCCTGCTATAATACAAGCACTCGATCCCGCAACGTGCGCTCGGCCACATCACGCCAATCCAGGCCTTGCAGAAAGGGTATTAAAACACGACAGGAATTGTTTAATAAGCTCGTTTATAATCAGACGGGACTTGATTTTCCTAAATTCGAAACCTTGTGAAAAATACGTAGGAGCGGCCTCACGATGACTGTAGAACTCTTGATTAACTTTGTGGTGCAGTTTCTTGGAACCGGAGCCGCATTCTTCCTCGCCTATCGGTCTTTCCAGAAACGCCGAATTCAATTAGGCGATGAACCGACACTGCCCGAATACTTTGTCCGCAGAAGCACATACTGGATAGGGATCGCATCTTACTGCACGTTTATCGCAGCACTTTACGGATTGCTTACCTGGCTATGGCTGCCCTTGGAACCGCTTGTGACGCTCATTGTGAAGAACCTCCGTTCTCGGGAATTGGTGAATCTTCTCAATGGCTTGGATGGAAACACGATCATACCGTTGATTGCTGCCGGTCTGTTTCTTTTTTTTATCGCCTGGGAAAGCAAGTTTAATCCCTTACTGATATTGAGGGATAGCATCCATGATGCTTTCGCAATTCCGACAAAGGCGGTAGAGGTCTATAACGCACTCATTACTTCGAGATTGTCGGCGGTCGACGATAGTTTAAAAGCGCAAATCGGCAATCGCCTGCTGGTGCCGAGTATCGATCCCGGTGATTTCGAAAAATCAAGCGCCACGGTCGAGTATAAATGGGCTCATAATTGCCTTCTTTTTGACCAGATACAAAACTACGCCAACCAATCGTCCTTTCGTCGTTTATTCAGTGAACCGTCTCTGAAATGGGGGGAGATCTGTATCTCCTACAATGCGATGTCGGAAAAAATGGCCGTCTGGAAGGAAGCGGAACCACACTATACCAAAACGGTCCTTTTGATAAAGGAGCTGGACCGCCTTACCGGTCTGCTTTGTCGCTTACTCGCCTCTCTGGTCGTGTTCGGAAGCGCAAGCGAGAATGATATATGGGCAACCGTGAAGCAGCTCGGCGGCAACGTCCACGAGGCCCGCCTGAAACACACCTATAAATATGTTCTGATTTTCACGGCTGCCACAGCTATCGGGGTCATGTTGGGTCGAGAGATTTCAGTCTCGCTACACAATGCTTTCCTATTTCCCGATAAACCGCTAGCTCACTTTGATTACACTACGCTCCGGTGGGTCGCCTATGCCATTCTGATCTATATCCTTCCGATAGTGCTCGTCTTTATTTCACGGACGCTCGCCTTCAGGCACCAACAGGAGCAATCCGATCGATACTATGGGTTCTATATGGCGATGATGGTAACGGGGTTCATTTTCAGCACCACGGCATCAGCGCTTATTCTCGAGTTAACTTACTACAAAGATAACTTCAATTTTCTGGAAAGCTTCATTCAACATATGCGCTGGGGAATTCTGCCAGCGCTCGTGTGCGGTTTTGTGGCTTATCGAATGGACACACCAGAGAGAGAATCGGAAGCTCCAGGTAAACTCATTATGGCCGCGGCGTTGCGTTTTCTTGGGTGGGGATCGGTCGCCGTCATTATTATGCTTTATGCTACCGGCGACATGACCATCGAGGAGACGAATCTGCGTTTCACTCTTGTCGGGACAGCTTTCTTCGTGGTCGGTCTCCTGGGGGCGTCTGCCCGTTTTAAAGCGGCGAGGCCGGATGATTAACAATTCCATCCCGTGTAATGATATTCCGAAAAGGAATTCGCAGGTGGAGCGGGGGACAGGAATGTTCGTTCGTGTATCACTGGGTCAAAAAGCCTTATACCTGTCGTTGATCTTGCCCTTGATCATTTGCCTAGCCATGCCTGAAAGCATCCATACCCATGTGGTGGTATTGCCGTTTGCCGTGTTATTCGGTTTCTCGGTTAGGGTGATGGCGTCGACGTTTAAAAATTTTTATGACGCTAACCTGACAGCCGAAAGAGTGATACAGGAAAATGTTAGTTCGTCATTAAGAGGGCCCCGACAAATTTTACGCGATACTATTTATTTCTTTGAATTAATTTAACCTACAGTTTGTGATGAGAAAGACTTTGCCGCATAGCTGACGTTCAATGTTGGCAAAAATATTGCCTTGCGAAAAAGGGCTTTCGGCCATGAACAGACGAGCATAGATTTCCAGTGAACGGCAGGTTAACCTTGAAAAGCCGGCATTCAGAGACCGCCAATGATCGACAGCCAGGCACCCAGAGCTGACTTGAATATTTATTTGAACGGCAATAACGTTGAGTTAGCTGCCAAATTATATGCCATCGAATCGTTTTATAACGTCGTGTCGATGAATGGATTTTCGTGCCAGTTGTGTGCGCAATTAGCAATATCGTCATCTCACTGATTCGTTTTAACTGCTCTCAATTAGCTG
>JBAQEN010000347.1:0-2967 GCA_049286765.1 Methylococcaceae bacterium | reverse complement strand
CTCTTGATTTGTGCGTTTTCTTTGAGATACGTTAAATCCTATCTCTACTCCTTACCTGTCTTAAATACCTTAAATGCCCGCTAAATCGTTAAGCTTTCGATTACTGGTTGCTGAAGGTTTGGTGCTTGCAGCCTTCTTCGCTCTTGTCGCCCTCATTCTTGAACAAGGATTTCGTGAAAGCGCCGAACAGGCATTAAAGGAAAGATTGCAGATACAAGTATACTCCCTCTTATCAGCCGCTAAATTGAATAATTCAGGCGAATTAATCATGCCTCCGGGTTTGCACGAACCACGCTTTGAAAATCCGGGTTCTGGCCTTTACGGCTTTATTCTGCAAGCAAAAAAAAACAAACTGGTTTGGCGCTCTCCTTCGGCTATTGGACTGGATGAAATTGTTCCTCCTGAATTTAGCTCAGGCAATTCGGCATTTGTGTTCGATAAGCATGGCCGTTATGTCCTTCATTATGAAGTTATTTGGCAAAATGTGGCGGGTATAGAGCGTGAATATATCTTTACTGTAGCTGAAGACGCCCGCTTTGTAAGTAGCCAAGTGGAACAGCTTCAAGAAACGCTGAGGTTATGGCTAGTGGCTATTGGAGTAGTTTTGGTTTTTATCCAATTTGTAGTATTCCGATGGAGTCTAAAACCATTGTGGAGTATCGTAAAAGACCTTGAGGAGATAGAACAGGGTAAAAAAACCCATTTGGATGGTCACTATGCAAAGGAACTGGAAAGCCTGGCCGGCAATATTAATGCCTTCATCACCCATGAGCGGGCGAACTTGGAACGGTATCGCAACAACCTGGCTAATCTGGCACACAGCTTAAAAACACCTCTTGCTATCCTGCGAGGCTGCGTTGAATCTTTCAATGAAAATAAAGAGACGGTGCAGGAACAGATTTCACGTATGAATGAAATCGTTGAATATCAATTACATCGAGCAGCCGCCAAAGGTGAACATATCACCATTAAAACAGTCGATATAGCCATCGTTATCAGGAAAATCTGCGCAACTCTAAACAAGGTTTATATTGATAAAAAAATTAATTTTGACATAACCGTACCTGAACAATGCCTGATTTATTGTGAAGAAGGCGATCTGTATGAAATAGTCGGTAATTTAATGGATAATGCCTGCAAGTGGTGTCATCACCGTGTCAAGGTCAATATTGCTATCAATCAGCGCAAAAATAGACGTAATTTTTCTGTACTGTTACAGATTGAAGATGATGGCCCTGGAATTCCCGTGGGAAAGTTTAATGAGATTTTAAAAAGAGGAATTCGAGCCGATGAAAATATTCATGGACACGGTATTGGGATGGCCGTCGTTTATGAATTAATAGGATTGCTGGGGGGGCAGTTAGAAGGAGGTACAAGTATTATGCTGGGCGGTATGAGATGGAGTGTTTATTTACCGTGATGCCTTGTTTCGAAAAATCACACTTAAACCGGAAACTATTAACCGTGAGTATCGGCACAGTTCAGGCAACAAGGCAGGTACAACGTCATACTTACCGTCCAGCTTCCTGACATCTATTGGGAAATTAAAATTAAATTTCTTTCATACATCGCGCTTGCCTTGCCATGGCTGAATAGTAAGCTCAATTCTACGATATAATAGTTTGTATGCTGTTAACGGCACCATTATTTTTTATGTAAACTTTTGCTATCAAAAGCGTGGTAGCAGATCAATTAATCCAGTGGAGAGTTGTGTGGCGAAGGCTAGTGATTTAAAGAAAGGATCGGTTGTTGAAATCAATGGAATAGTGCATGTTGTTAAGCAAGTCGAAGTCAGAAATCCTTCGTCTCGTGGCGCATCAACATTATATAAAGTCCGCTTTACCAACCTCAAAACCGGGCAAAAACTGGATGAGTCCTTAAAAGGTGATGACTTTTTTAGGGATGCTGATCTGGTACGGGCTAAAGTGCAGTTTTCTTATATCGATGGGGATAATTATATCTTTATGAATATGGATGACTACTCTCAGTACAGTTTAAGCAGCGAAGAACTTGAAAGCAAGATAGGCTATTTGACTGAGGGCCTTGAAGGAATTGTTGGATTATTAATTGATGACGCAATAATAGGTATTGAGCTCCCAAGCTCGGTGATTTTGGCAATTGTAGAAACGGCGCCAGCAATTAAAGGCGCAACAGCAACAGGACGCACAAAAACAGCGCGCTTGACAACAGGCGTAGAAGTTCAGGTACCTGAATATCTGGAGGTGGATGAGCTGATTAAAATTAATACCGACACCGGGAAATTTATGTCACGCGCTTAAACTTGACGCCGGACTTAAATCATCTGATGCCTGCCAAAATTGAAAATTTATTAACTGTTTGTCAGGGTCAGTTTAAATTGCATCGTTTGCCAAAACGCCCGTTTGAGCTATTACGCGCCTGGGATGCGGCGGATGAATACTTGTTAAATTATCTCGCAGAAAATCTGAAACCGACGGCAGATACACGGATTCTAATTTTTAATGACACCTTCGGCGCTTTGGCTGTGGCGCTGAATTCATTCCGGCCTCAGGCAGTATCGGATTCCTATCTATCACAACAGGCAACGCGACTCAATCTGGCTGAAAACGGTTTACCTGCACACAGCGTCAGACTGATAAATAGTCTTGAAACACTGGAAGGTCCATTTGATCTGGTTCTAATCAAAGCCCCAAAAACCTTGGCTTTACTGGAAGATGAATTAATACGGCTGCATCCGCATTTGACGCCGTCAACACAAGTCATTTTAGCGGGAATGATAAAAACACTACCGTCTTCAATTTGGAAGACGTTGGAACGTTTGGTCGGGCCAACCTCAACTGCACTGGCAAGAAAAAAAGCACGCCTGATTTTTGCAACTCCTGATGCGCAGCTGGTTATCCCGGCCAATCCTTATCCGGTAAGCTATCGGCTTGAAGAAACTGATTATCTGATCACTAATCACGCAAACATATTTTCGCGCGACAGTCT
>JBAQEN010000346.1:0-3870 GCA_049286765.1 Methylococcaceae bacterium | reverse complement strand
CTTCAATAGACTACGGTCAAATCCGGACAAAATGCTTAACCAGTAGGATTCACTCATGCTCAGCTTGTAATAAGAGACCATTTTATTGCTGACGAGAAGAAAGCAAGCCAGGATGAAGCACAATGGAATCCAGGCTCAATACCCGTTAGTTAATTTATACCCAGCTTTTGCTTAGGATATGAATCTTGACTCCCCGTTATGTAGTGGCATACTCACTTCATTACATTGGGGGTGATGACCATGTGGATGTTTATAGCGATATTTTATTTAATGCTCATTTTTGCAATCTTTTTAGTTTCAAAAAAGTGAAGCGTGCATTTTTACTTCTATAACCAGAGTTTTAGATAATCTCAGCCTTTTTTAGGTTACGGTTTTCAACTGGAAGAGTGACAATTGGAACATGCCGATCGTCTGGAACAGTTGATACTGATATCATGGCGTTAGCCAGGCATTGGCGCGTCCGCATTGGTCTGGACGATGTCTTTCAACGCCAGACACCGCAGGAAAAAAATGAACGCGGAGACCGATCTCAAACACTGGAGTTTTAAAAAACTCCGCCTCAGCATGTTGTCCTGGTTCACCCGAAGGCTGCGCTACTTGAAAAGATGTTTGCAAATTGCCCTCTCCCTTTGTCAAGTTCCTCATTTGTTTTAAGAGATTGATAGGTGATGAGAAATTATTAGCAAATCAACAACGTAAATCTGATTGTCGGGTAAGGACGCATTCTAACTGCTTAACATAAAAGTCAAGTTATAAAGATGCTTACGCGACTGGAGTTTGATTGCAGCAGCAAATCGGGCTTCAAACTGTAATTTTATCTAATCATTTTCAAAAAACAATCCTGTCTGAAACCAATTACAGGCTAGGGTGTTAATCAGTAAAATCCCATCCCATCTCCACCCATTCCGTATCCCATGATGTCCCAATTAAGAAATTCCTCCTCATTCATTTCAGCCGTCATTTGCTCCTCATTGGCTATATCCTGTTGCTGTTGCAGTTGCATGAAACTCTGGTAAGAATCATCCTGCCCCCAATAAAAGCATTGACACGTAGTTGCATCGGCATAAATGTAATAGACCGCTCCGTCTTTTTGATGAGCAGCCAACTTGTGCTGTGTCAGAGTCTTAAGGTGGGCCAACTTAGCGGGCGTATCAGCTAGCTTTATTTTGAAACCTGCCGCGGATAAAAGTTGTTCTGTATCTTTGGTTTCCTGAGCTTCCATCATGGCGCAGGAAGATAGAAGTCCGCCCAGCACAATGGCTCCGAAAAATCCCGATTGACGGAAGATGGTTATATTGGGTTGTGTGTTCATCATCGGCAGTTCCTCTTTGTTGTTTAGTGACGTTACGGGTATGGAAAACAATCGAACTTTGTTTTGGCGATCGGTACAGTTGCGTTAGGCAGAATGGAAGAAGAAAATTTTATACGGAGAGGATTATTTGCACCAATAATCCTCTCAATGCATCCAAATTACCCATTCAATGCTTCCTGGAGTTTAGCTTCATCTTCATGGGAAAGTGACGTTTTTTATTTGAATCCATATCTGAAAATCAGAAGCAGCTTTTACGTTAGTGCTGAACATTACTGCCAATAGCATAATGACAGAACTCATCCAATTTGTTTGACATTTTAATATCATTTTATATTTTTTTGTGAACCCTTCGGTTTTGCTCAGGAGAATTTATCTGCGTAGCTGTTCTTTCTCTACACTAAAGTAAAGGTTGGAGTAGTTTGAGTAGCTGCCGATAAAACCGGGAACAAGAGTAATCCTGGCGTTCTCTGGCGCCCGCCGGAAATTTTGTCCTAACAATGTTGATATATAGCTGAAGGCCTTGTCGATTAACAAAGTGTACACAGAATCTGCCTCAAGATCACCTGTTTTAATCCGCAGCAGGATATCATAGGGTAACACATCATATTCATGCACTTTCAATTTTGCGAGGCCGCGCATTTCACTATCGGCCTATTGCTGAACCGGCATTGTATTTACTCTGACACACACAACCTGCTGACACCGGTTAATAGTATCAACGGCGCCTCCCGCTGAACCTATGTTTTGCCTGACACGGTCAAAAAAGTCCTTTTTATAACCCGTGGTTTTTGATTTTAACTTCGCTTTCATGGCCCATGCTTAATCCATATAGGTTCGGTTTGTAATTTGCAGTCCAGCCGACCCGTAAACATTAAAAACCGGTCATTAGTTCTACTTTGTCATTAGACAGAACACTGATGGACATGCCTGGAAGACAAGTTTAATTTCTAGCGGGCCTCACTACTATGTGTTGTAATGAATTGCATTTCATGCGTAAAATTTCAGCCCTATGTGATAAACAGAAGTGGAGTATTAGCAATGAAAGCCATCTGGAATAATGCCATCATTGCCGAGAGCAAAGACACAGTGATGGTCGAGGGAAATTGTTATTTCCCTCCCGATTCGGTCAATAATCAATTACTGCAGGAAAGCAATACGCACACCCTCTGTCCATGGAAAGGCAAGGCAAGCTATTACGATATTGTCGTGGACGATGCGATCAACCGGGATGCCGCATGGTACTATCCTGAACCGGAACAGGAGGCGCTGAACATTAAAAATTACGTCGCTTTCTGGCATGGCGTGGAGGTGATCGAATGAAGCGGCATTTCAACCGTTTACCTTCTCTCATTTCGATAAGTAGTATAGCATGAGCAATAGCCCACCGCCTTCATCAGGACTCTTCGTTTTAAACGAGTCCTATATCCGTGTGCGCAGGCAAAGCGAATCGCTTTGCGAACCGCTGATGGTTGAAGATTATGTTGTCCAAACGATGCCAGATGTCAGTCCTCCCAAATGGCATCTTGCCCATGTCAGCTGGTTTTACGAGACCTTCATACTTGCACCTTATCTACCGGGCTATCGACCGTTTAACCCTCAATACAATTATCTCTTCAATTCTTATTATCAGGGAATCGGCACGCCGTTTCCGAGGGCGCAACGGGGATTCCTTTCGCGTCCTTCCGTTGCTGAAGTCTACAGCTATAGGGCGCACATCGATGCTCATATCAGCGAATTGATAGCGAACCTGGATTGCTATCGGGATAGCTTGAAAATTCGGGAGTTGATTATACTCGGCTTGAATCACGAACAGCAGCATCAGGAATTGCTGATGACCGATATCAAGCATGTTTTTGGACACAACCCTTTGCTTCCGGCATACTCCAAAAAAAATGCTCTACCTGCAAAAAATCCTGCCGTGGCATTGGCTTGGGTTAAGCTGCCGGGTGGCAAGGTTTCCATCGGCCATAACGGAAACGGTTTTTGTTTCGATAATGAATTGCCCCGGCACAATGTGCTATTGAACGAATTTTTCCTGGCTAATCGTTTGGTGACCAATGCAGAATACCTGGAATTCATTGACGATGGCGGCTATGACAATCCGCTATTATGGTTATCGGATGGATGGACCACTGTTCAACAAGAGTCCTGGAAAGCACCTTTATACTGGCGGCAAGTCGACAATAGATGGCATATTTTTACGCTGGAAGGACTAAAACCGCTTGATCCTGACGAACCGGTCTGCCACGTCAGTTATTTTGAAGCGGATGCTTATGCGACGTGGGCCGGCAAACGATTGCCCACGGAAACCGAATGGGAATATGCGGCCGCTGATGAAGATGTGACTCAAGGCAATTTTTTAGAATCCGGTCATTTCCATCCACAGCAGGCGCAAGCCGGTAAAAGGTTAATGCAGTTAGGCGGTGATGTTTGGGAATGGACGCAAAGCCCTTATATTGCCTATCCAGGCTACCGGCCGGCGGGAGGCGCGATCGGCGAGTACAATGGTAAATTCATGTGCAATCAGATCGTGCTTCGCGGCGGGTCCTGCGTTACGC
>JBAQEN010000345.1:0-5940 GCA_049286765.1 Methylococcaceae bacterium | reverse complement strand
GTTTTGATTTACTCGAACATGATGTTCGCTTTGTTGAAGACAACTGGGAATCACCCACCCTAGGCGCCTGGGGACTGGGTTGGGAGGTCTGGTTAAACGGTATGGAAGTGACCCAGTTCACCTATTTCCAGCAAGTCGGCGGACTCGAATGCAGGCCTGTCACCGGAGAAATCACTTACGGCCTGGAACGTATTGCCATGTACCTGCAAGGCGTAAAAAGCGTTTATGATCTGGTCTGGACTAACGGCCCGTTTGGCACAGTCACTTATGGCGATGTATTTCATCAAAATGAAGTGGAAATGTCGACTTATAACTTCGATCATGCCAATGTTGATTTTATGTTCGCGTGTTTCGATACCTATGAGCAGGAGTGCCAAAAACTGATTGCCTTAAATCTGCCTTTACCCGCTTACGAAATGGTGCTGAAAGCCTCGCATACCTTTAACTTGCTGGATGCGCGCCATGCCATTTCCGTTACCGAGCGTCAACGCTATATTTTAAGAGTCAGAAACCTTTCCAAATCAGTGGCAGAAGCTTACTACCAACGCCGCGAATCGCTGGGTTTTCCGATGTGTAGCGGACAGGGAGCATAATAATGGCCAACAGCAAACATTTACTTTTCGAGTTGGGCTCCGAAGAATTACCGCCCAAATCATTGCTTGCATTAAGCAATGCTCTGCTCAATAACATTGTCAAAGCACTAAGCACCGCCGAATTGAGTTTTACCGGCAGCAGAGCCTATGCCACGCCCAGACGCTTAGCCGTTCTGATTGAAAACTTGTCTGCCGCGCAACCGGATAAAACTGTCGAAAAACGCGGCCCCGCTGTGCAAGCTGCATTTGCCGCAGACGGCACACCCAGTAAAGCCGCCGTAGGTTTTGCCGTCAGTTGCGGCACGACTTTCGATCAACTGGAACGCTTAAACACCGGCAAGGGCGAATGGCTGGCATTCACTCAAACCATCAAGGGACAAACCACTGAAATCCTGATCCCTGACATCATTCGCCAGAGCATTACCGGGTTGCCGATCGCCAAAAGAATGCGTTGGGGCAGCGTTACTACAGAATTCGTCAGACCCGTACATTGGGTGGTATTGCTTTACGGCAACAGCGTCATTAAAACTGAAATTCTGGGTCTGGAAACCGGGTCAACGACACTGGGACACCGCTTCCATGCACCGCAAAAACTGGTCATCAACAACCCGGAAGACTATCAAGACATTTTGTATAAAGAAGGCAAAGTTATTGCCGATTTTGAACAAAGAAAATCGATTATCCGTGATGCCGCGCAAAATGCCGCCATTGCGGTTAACGGCATTGCCCATATAGAAGACGATTTGCTGGAAGAAATTGCTGCATTAAATGAATGGCCGGTACCGATTACCGGTAATTTTGATCCGCGTTTTCTTGAGCTGCCAGCAGAAGTGCTGATTACAACTATGCAAACCAACCAGAAATATTTTCCGGTTAAAGATGTCAACGGTCATTTATTACCGCACTTCATTACCTTCAGTAACATTGAAAGCAGCCGCCCTGAATCTATAAAACAAGGCAACGAACGGGTCATTACGCCGCGCCTTACCGACGCCGAGTTTTTCTGGAAACAGGACAGAAAAAAACACCTGGAAGAACGTCTGCTAAGCCTGTCCAGCATTATCTTCCAAGAAAAATTAGGCACAGTCGCCGACAAAACCGAACGGGTTGTCAAGCTCGCTGAATATATTGCCAAGAATCTCAATGCCAATGTTGAACTGGCAAAACGCGCCGCGTTATTAGCCAAAACCGACTTGATGACGGAAATGGTTGGTGAGTTTGGTAATTTGCAGGGCATTATGGGGCGTTATTATGCATTGGCAGACAATGAACCGGAAGAAGTCGCCTGGGCACTGGAAGAACAATATTTCCCGAAACAATCCGGCAGCGCTACACCCAACAGCACAACGGGGCAAATTCTGGCGATTGCAGAAAAAATTGATACCTTGACCGGCATTTTTAGCGCGGGATTAATTCCAACCGGTGATAAAGACCCTTATGCATTAAGAAGAGCCGCGCTAGGATCTCTCAGGATCATTATTGAAAATGAATTAAACCTTGATATTCGGGATTTGATAGCGTATTCAATAACCTTGTTTAGCCACCAATTTGACCTGGACGCAACACGAATAAACGTAATAGATTTTGTTTTTGATCGTTTGAAAGGCTACTGTCTGGATAACGGTTACAGCGCCGATGAATTTGATGCTGTTATCGCTGTAAAACCTTCCGCACCTTTGGATTTTATGCAGCGTTTGAAAGCTGTTAAAGCCTTCAGACAATTGCCTGAAGCCGACAGTCTGGCCGCGGCTAATAAACGCATCCGCAATATCCTGAAAAAATCAGCTACCAAACCGGCTGATAGTATCGGCATGCTTGTCGAAGCTGAAGAAAAACAACTACTAGAAGCCGCCAGGCAATCCAATGTGGATATTCAACCGTTACTTGCGCAGCATAATTATCAAGCGATACTCAATCGTTTAGCACTGTTAAGAAATGTCGTGGATACTTTTTTTGATCATGTCATGGTGATGACTGATGATCTTGAGCTACGCGCCAATCGCCTGGCTTTACTTAATTTGTTGTCAGAACAATTTTTGACTTGCGCGGATATTTCTAAATTGCAGTCTTGAGAGTTCATTGTTGGGTTACGGCTATCGCCTGACCCAACCTACGGCTTAACCGGGGCAATGATGGTCTCCGGTAACGAGAAACCACTATAGGGCACCTCTATTAATTCAATTTTAAATATTGGTGCCTATAAATTTCAATGACTTAAATTCGTTAATACTATGAAAAAGCAATTTTTAGAGTTTCCCTATAGATAAACATGCTGAAAAATCGCTACATTTTGCTGGATCGTGATGGTGTAATTAACCAGGATTCTGATAGCTTCATCAAATCGCCTGAAGAATGGCAGCCTATTGAAGGCAGTCTTGACGCGATCGCCCTGCTTAACAGACATGGCTATAAAATCGCCATCATAACCAATCAGTCTGGATTGGCGAAAGGCTTATTTGATGAAGCCATGCTGGAAAGAATTCATGCGAAAATGCAGCAAATGGTTGCAGAAAAAGGCGGAAAAATAGAGGCCATTTATGTTTGTCCTCATGGGCCTGGAGACACATGCAATTGCCGAAAACCCAAACCGGGGATGCTTGAAACTTTTGCCAGCGAACACAACGTTAATTTAAAAGACATTGCGTTTATCGGCGATTCACTCCGCGACGTGCAGGCAGCGCAAGCGGTAGGTGCAAAACCGATATTGGTCAAAACCGGTAAAGGTCAAAAAACCCTGGCCAATTATCCCGATCTTAACATTCCTGTTTTTGAAAATTTATATGAAGCAGCAAAATACATTACCTCAGGAAAATAAACCCCGGAATTATTTGGGCTCGACTTTCTTGTTTATCGGCATATTTACGACCGCTACGGTTGCCGGCCTATTAATCCTGTTATTGATGCCCTTCAATTTCTCAATCCGCTATAAAATTTCCGCGCTATGGTGTCAGCTTGTGTTATTGATGTCCAAAGTTTTTTGCGGTCTCAGCTATGAAGTTGAGGGGCTGGAACACATCGATAAAAATCTGGCAGCGATCGTATTAAGCAACCATCAGTCAGCCTGGGAAACGCTTGCATTAAGATGTATTCTCCCGACCCAGGTTGTTTTATTGAAACGCTCCCTGATTTTGTTACCGGTTTGGGGCTGGGCACTGGGCACACTAAAATCCATCGCGATAAACCGGAAAAGCCAAACTACAGCTTTGCGTACTTTACTTGAAAAAGGAACTGCTTATTTAAACGAGGGTTTATGGGTAATTGTTTTTCCTGAAGGGACGCGTACAGCGCCCGGTGAAATCAGAAAATTCAGTATCGGCGGCGCTATGTTAGCGCAAAAGTCAGGCTTTCCCGTTATCCCTGTAGCGCATAATGCCGGTAACTTTTGGCCACGCTATTCCTTTTTAAAATATCCAGGAACTATCAAAGTGAAAATTGGCCCCGCGATTGAAAGCAAAGGGCGCAAAGCGGCAGAAATTAACGCTGAGACAGAAAGCTGGATAGCTCAAGCGATAAGGGAGATGTAAAAAAGTGTCAAGTTGAAAAGAGTTCGAGCTTTTTCCTTATACCTTTTATATAGGGGTATAATATCGTACATTGCATCCACTTTTTTATCATCAAAACGGTAACTCTCGCATGAAAAAACTGCTACTCATCACCCTATCAGCATTATTGCTCCCGGCTTGTGCTGATAAAAACCAATATGAACAAGCTGTGTTAGAACAAATGCAGAAAGAACAAGATCTTAAGGACTATAAAATAACTCCTGAATACATGACTAAATGTGTCGTAGAAAAAACCGCACAAAATATGCCGGGGATTTTTCCTCTCGATCCCAATCGTCTGACCGCTTATCGCAACTATACAAAAATGCTGACGCTGACCAATTCTCCTGATCCTAAAAAGGCGATTGAAGAATTACGCAATGAATTCGGTTCGGCACAGGCGCTGAGTGATGCCCACAACAACTATACTGAAAGCCTTATGGAGTGTTATTCCGCAGTCATCTCGGAATCTGAAGGATCAGAAAAGGAAAGTAAGTAATCGCAATCGCTGCTCGGGATCAGCGGTGCCGAAACCATAAAAGAACGCTAAATCCGGAACCAGCCTTATAACTGATTTCAGCTATTTTTTCTGTCACCACAAACAGCCGGCCATCCCAAATAGCCGTCACCATCGTAATCCACGCCACGGTGACGCTATTGAACTCAGTGTTTGGCTTAAGCTTGTAAACAAGCAAAGGCGTATGGCCTGTTTATTACCTTTGCTGTGGCGCACCATTTATTTCGAAGTTTTCTCGCTTTCCAGCGCTTCAACCAATTGTTTTGCCGGGAGGTAGCCTGGATAAATATTGCCTATCTCTGTTACGATCATAGGCGTACCTTTCACATCAAAATCTTCACCTAACTGCATGTGTTCATCAACCGGATTAGTGCAGGTTTTAGCCGGTACTTTCTGGTCTTTTTTGGCAGCTGTTAAAGCTGCATTGCGATCGTCAGCACACCAGACAGATACCGCTTTATTATAGGAATCTGAATTTTTACCTGCCCTCGGGAAAAACAAGTACTGAATGGTAATGCCTTCTGCCAAATATTGATCAATTTCTGAATGTAGTTTACGACAATACCCGCAATCTATATCGGTAAAAACCGTCACCGTATATTTTTTTATTTTTGGTTTGAACACGATCATTTTTTCCTGGCCGATTTTTTCAATGGCCAGTTTTCGGGTACCGCTCAATTTTTCTTCTGTTAAATCCTTGCGGGCAGCCACATCAACAAGGCGCCCTTGTAATAAATATTTACCATCCTCGGAAACATAAAAGATATTTGCGCCAACGATAACCTCATAAAGACCATTAATGACAGAAGGTTTAACGGAATCAATTTTCACCGATGGCATCGATTTGGCCATCGCTTGTCTGATAGCAGACTCATCGGCATGCACGATAGGCAACATCAGAACGAAGAGAAATAACGTTGCAATCTTAATAAGTTTTCTCATGGTTTTCTCGTATTTCCTTAAATAAATTTTTAAACGCTAAAAGCTTGCCGCTTCCAGCCTTTACTTCAGTCTTGCGTCTAATTCAATGAAATAATCGTTGAACATCCAAAACCATAGCCAATGCCATTAATGATATTAACAAGGCAATGCCGATTTGTTGAAAGAATATTTGTATTTTATCAGGAACAGGGCTGCCCTTAATGGCCTCCAAGGCAAAGAATAGTAAATGACCACCGTCAAGCACCGGAACCGGCAATAAATTCAATACTCCCAAACTAACGCTGATCAACGCCATAAACTTCAGGAAATGCACCAAACCCATATCCGCAGATTGTCCTGCATACTG
>JBAQEN010000344.1:0-5529 GCA_049286765.1 Methylococcaceae bacterium | reverse complement strand
ATTTCGTAAAGCCTGCATTTTCACTACGCAAAAAACGCTCCGTGAAAACACATGCCCTATCGCTTCTGGGGACTACTCGACTCCTGTCTCGCAGCGGAGGAAAATATTTTCACCACATCGTCCTTATCCGCAACAATCCGCATATTATATTTTTTCTGACCGCCAAAAAACTTAGTTTCAGCGCATCAATCGAATCCTCTCCCATTCCTTAATTAAATAGTGCTTCCAGGCTATCTAAACACTGAACCTGATTCCCGTCACCAAACAGGAGCTGGTAATAATTAATACGCTTGAACAACTTTTTCCCAACGCCAGCTGTGCCGGTGCGTTTTAAGGGTCAGTTGTGCTTGTGGTTCCGTTAAAAACCGGATAAAGGGCATTAATTGCACCGGTTGCTCGCCATCATTCCCGATCAATGGCAATGAAGACATTTTCAGCTTCTGTCCCTCGCCGCTTTTTGCGATGCGTAATGCGAGTGCTCGGCTGTCATCAATTGACAATTTAAAGGATGCAGATGGATAAAAATCAACCAGCGGTTCATCATAAAACACCAGCAAAACTTGCTCAGCACCTTCCTGCAGCAGCCCTAAGGCTTCAATAAAAGCCGCAGCCAATCCTTCCTCGCCCGGTGCAACCACAGTACATTCCAATTTGTTCTTCCAGGCCATAGAAAACAGCCCGGCAATAGCATTGTGTACCGACAGGCTAAATATAGTCGGAGAAATTTCTTCCCCGGCTTCCAGCATTCTCATCATAGAGAAGGATTTGGCCAACTCGCCGTGACTGGAACTGAATACCGTCGGCACTATCATGTGTTCATCAATACATTGGTCGGCGGCACAAAACACAATCTTGGCCAACGGACTCAAGCGCCGTTTCAACATTTTCGGAACACTTGCCAGCAATTCTTTCTGTCTGACTAAATCCTGTTCTGTATCGGGCTGAAATGGCGGCCAGACAGCCCATTTCTGTAAAATGAATTCCTGATGCATAGATATATTTAATCTGCCGAAGCCAGCGTAGACTTTTTATGCATCCTTTGCCCACCTACTTTGGGCAAACGAAAATGATTCGGCATCCGTTGACAAAGCGCGAATAACCCTGACCCTACAACTACAAGTTGTTGCCAATCATTGCCTATCGGTGAAATGCCCTCCATGGCGGTAACAAAAACCCGTTCCATCAACACAGCCCGCCATTAACAGAAATTACCTGCCGGGTTATATAACCGGCATCATCAGACATTAAAAACGCTACCGTTGCTGCGACCTCTTTGGGGTCACCGACCCTACGTGCTGGAATCATTTTTTTTATCTCATCGACAGGTAACTCATTGACCATTTCCGTATCTATAAGCCCTGGCGCAACACAATTTACCGTAATGTCCCGTTTTGCCAACTCTAAGGCGAGTGCTTTTGTCGCACCGATTATACCCGCTTTTGCAGCACTGTAATTGACCTGTCCACGATTTCCGATTAAACCGGAAACCGAAGACAACGTGACAATGCGCCCCGGCTTGCGACGTCTGACCATAGGCATGATCACGGGCTGTAAAACATTATAAAACCCGTCAAGATTGGTATGCACAACACTATCCCATTCTGCTCCTGTGAGTGATGGGAAGGCATTATCAGCTGTAATACCGGCATTACAAACAACGCCGTAATAAGCGCCATGTGCTTCAATATCCCGGTTTATTTGAGCTGCACATTGTGCGCGGTCGACAATATCAAACTGTAAGATTCTGGCCGTCTGTCCCAACAGTTCAATTTCCGAGGCAACTTGTTCGGCTTGTATACGCTGATTACGACAGTGGATAACCAGATCAAAACCCTGTTTAGCCAGATACAGAGCAATGGCTTTACCTATGCCACGACTGGAGCCGGTTACTAAAATAGTTTTATTCATAGTCTAGTTGTTTTGATCATTGATCGGTGGTTGAGAGACAATTTGTTATCGAGTTCAAGCGGGTGTCGTCTCCGTTACTGCGGAATTGCATTGCCTCATTTCTTCTTTTAAATTATCTGCTTGTCACTAAAATAATATACGATCCTGATTCAACCGGCTTCTCCTGCCCAATAAACTGGATTTGGTCTTGCATAGGGTAATACCACTCACTGTTATAGAAGACAAAAACTCGGCTACACCCAATAACAGTTCACGCATAATATTAGTTATAGTTTTTTGGCAATTACGTTCTACCTGGACTTAAGTCGATGTTTGAAGACGGTCCAGGTAGAATCGGCATAACGCGAAAGATCAAACCAGTGTCACTTTGTCAGACTTGCGAGGCATTATTTCCGAGACCGCCCCGCAGTAATGATTGCGCTAAAATGCGCCCCCTGTAACCCTTTCCGGGTCAACTAATCCTGTAGTCATGCTCCAATAATTTCGCATGGGCCGCAGCCAATCTTGCAATGGGTATTCGCGGCGCCGAACAGGAGACATAATCCAGTTTGATATGATGACAAAAGCGAATCGATTGTGGATGTCCGCCCTGTTCGCCGCAAATGCCGATTTTGATATCAGGCCGGGTAAGGCGTCCTGAATCAGCGGTCATTTTCATTAACTGACCGACACCTTTGGCATCAAGAACTTCAAACGGGTTGTCTTCAAGTAATCCAGTTTCATTGTAAAGAGGCAGGAATTTGTTTTCTGCATCTTCGCGTGAAAATGAGAAGGTCGCCTGTGTAAGGTCATTGGTACCAAACGAGAAAAATTCGGCCACTTGAGCTAACTCTCCGGCGCGGGTACAGGCCCTGACAGTTTCTACCATCGTGCCGAATTTAAATTCCAGGGTAATACCGTACTGACTTTCTACTTCCTGCTGAATTTGATCAACGAAAGCTTTGACTTTTTTCAATTCCTGCAAGGTAATGACCTGGGGTACCATGATTTCAGGCAAAATCGCAGTGCCTTGTTTAGCGCACAATGCGGCAGCTTCTAGAATCGAGCGGATTTGCATCTGGTAAATTTCCGGATACGACATACCCAGACGCACACCCCGGTGGCCCAGCATTGGATTGACTTCGTACAATTCCTTGACTTTCTTCAGCATCAATTCCTTTTTGGCAATCGCTTTATTGATGACTTCCTCATTCAAATGATTTAAAGGTGCTGGCAATAATGTCTGTTCACCCAAAGTCTCCAGTGCAACCAGCTGTCCCTGAACCATGACTTTATAGAGATTCAGAGATTTGATTTCATCTTCCAGCTGATGCTCGCTGGGTAAGAATTCATGCATCGGTGGATCCAGCAGCCTTACTGTGACCGGATAGGGTGACATGGCTTCAAAGATTTGTTTAAAGTCATCACGCTGGATCGGAAATAATTTTTCCAACGCGTCCTTTCTGGTTTCTTTGCTGTCAGCCAGTATCATATCGATAACCAAAGGCAAGCGGTCTGAGGCGTTAAACATGCGTTCGGTGCGGCACAAACCAATACCTGTTGCGCCGTAACTAAGCGCCATGCGTGCGCGTTCCGGTGTATCAACATTGGCATGAACTTCCAATTCTGCTACTTCATCGGCCCAGGACAATAAGTTTTTTAACTCTTCGGAAAATGAAGGTTCAATTGTTGGGATTTTACCTAAATAAATAAGTCCGGTACTGCCATCAATAGTGATGATATCGCCTTCCCGGATATGCAAATCGCCAATAATGGCTTGGCGGGCGCGCACATCGATTTTTATATCTTCGGCACCGGCAATACAGGCTTTACCCATACCTCTGGCAACCACGGCTGCATGAGAGGTTTTACCGCCACGGCTGGTCAAAATGCCTTGGGCTGCAAAAAAGCCATGAATATCTTCAGGTTTGGTTTCTTCTCTCAGTAAAATGACCCGCTCTCCGGCACGGCCCATTAATTCAGCTGTATCGGCGTCAAACACACATTTACCGAAAGCGGCTCCCGGCGAAGCAGGCAAACCCTGCGCAACGGGCGGAGCTTTATTTTCAGGATCAAGTTGCGGATGTAAAAGCTGTTCAAGTAATTCGGGGTTAATGCGTAACAAAGCCTGTTCCTTGCTGATCAGACCTTCAGCCACCATTTCCACTGAAGTACGTACCATAGCAGCCGCATTCATTTTACCGTTACGCGTTTGCAGGCAGTATAATATGCCGCGTTCAATGGTGTATTCGTAATCCTGAACTTCCTTGTAATGTGATTCGAGTTTGTTACGCAACTCAACCAGTTGCTTATAGAGATCCGGCATTTCATCGGCCAGTTCTTGCACCGGTTTAGGCGTGCGAATGCCGGCAACAACATCTTCACCTTGGGCATTAACCAGGTATTCGCCATACATTTCATTTACACCGGTACCCGGATTACGGGTAAAGCCGACGCCTGTTGCGCAATCGTTGCCCATATTGCCAAAAACCATCGCGACCACATTAACAGCAGTTCCGTTAGCCATTTTAGGCGTGATATGAAATTCGCGACGGTAATCGGCTGCACGCTTGCCCATCCATGAACTGAAAACAGCTTTAATTGACAATTCCAGCTGTTCATAAACATCTTCAGGAAAGGCCTTACCGGTTTCTTCCAAAACCACCTGGAGAAACAGCTCACTGATTTGACGTAAATGTTCGGCATCCAGACCCACATCAACTTTAATTCCGGCTTGTTTCTTGATTGCGGCAAAATGCACATCAAATTTTTCATCATCAATACCCAAGGCGACCTTGCCGAATAACTGGATAAAACGGCGGTAGGCGTCATAGGCAAATCGCGCATCGCCAGTCTGTTCTATCAGGCCGGTCAAGGTATGGGCATTGAGCCCCAAATTCAGAATCGTATCCATCATGCCGGGCATTGAAATAGCCGAACCCGAACGTACAGAAACGAGCAATGGATTATGACTGTCACCAAACTTTTTACCTGATAAAGTTTCAACCTCGGCGATATGAGCTTTAACCTCTTCCAGTAAACCATCTGGCAATTGATGGTTTTCAAGATAATCCAGACAGGCTTTGGTAGTGATAACAAATCCCGGTGGCACATTGAGACCTATCTGAGTCATTTCGCACAGATTAGCGCCTTTGCCTCCCAACAGTATTTTATTTTTTCCGTCGCCTTTTTGGAATGAATAGATATATTTTTCTGTCATGATTGGACTCAATAGTGATTAAAGCAAATATAATTTTATCATTATTTAAGGCAAGACCCGTACGTTGTTCTGCCGGTTTTTTATTTAGGTGTCTTATTTGCCCAAGTTCCCTCCTAAAAAAGTGATCAATGAAATAAAAACCGGTTGCCAATCTCCAAACTTATTTGAAGTTCCAGCTTCCAAAACAGCATTACCAAGCAGGAACTTGGGAAGTAGCCAAAAATCTGTAAAATAGCCGTTTTATTTTTCACTTTTGAATTCATCATGCGTACCACTCAATTCCCTCTTAATACCGTTAAAGAAACTCCTGCTGACGCTGAAATCGCCAGCCATCAACTGATGATACGCGCCGGGCTCATCCGTAAACTCGCCGCCGGTCTTTATAGCTGGCTGCCATTAGGCCTTAGGGTCTTACGCAAAGT
>JBAQEN010000343.1:0-7546 GCA_049286765.1 Methylococcaceae bacterium | reverse complement strand
CCTAGTACTCAGTCATCATTGTTATGTCGGGTCACAGCCCCCATATGATAAGTTTTATTCATTAATGGCACTGACAATTGGCAAAGAAATATATTGTACGACTAACGAAAGACGAACGTACTTATCTGGAAAGTATGTTTCACAAAGGAAAAGTAGCAGCTCACAAAAGGCTTCACGCTGAAACTCTACTCAAGGCAGACATTAGCGAATTGGGCACAAAATGGACGGATAGCCAAATCAGTGAAGCCTTTGGCATTTCAACGCGCACAGTTGAACGCGTCCGGGAACGATTAGTTCAAGAAGGTATCGAGTCCGCCTTAAACCGGGCTAAACCGATCCGAGTTAAAAGCCGCATCATTGACGGCGAAAAGGAAGCGCATCTGCTCGCGTTAGCCTGTAGTGATGCCCCTGATGGTCGCAGTCGTTGGACATTGCGTTTGCTTGGGCAGCGAATGGTGGAACTGGGCCACGTGGAAAGCGTATCGCACGAAACTATCCGGCAAACACTAAAAAAAATGAGCTGAAGCCTTGGCAGAATAAAGAATGGTGTATTCCGGCTAAAGAGAATGCTGAATTTGTCTGTGCCATGGAAGATATACTGGCTGTTTACAAACACTCGTATGATGAAACTCATCCGCTGATTTGTATGGACGAAAGCAGCAAGCAACACATCAAGGAGACACGTCAACCGATACCGGCAAAACCAGGCACAGTTGAAAAGTATGACACGGAGTATGAACGTAATGGTGTGAGTAATATGTTCATGTTTTTTGAACCGTTAGAGGGTAAGCGACATGTAGTGGTAACGGATCAAAGAACCGCTGTGGATTGGGCACATCAAATTCGCAACCTGGTTGATGTGGAGTACCCTCGCGCTGAGCGCATTACCGTGGTTATGGATAATTTGAACACCCACACGGGAGCCTCTCTGTATAAGGCATTTGCCCCTGAGGAAGCACGAAGAATTCTGGATAAATTGGAAATTCACTACACGCCCAAGCACGGGAGTTGGTTGAATATGGCGGAAATAGAATTGAGCATCTTGTCTCGTCAATGTTTGGATCGGCGCATTCCGAACCAGGAAACATTAAAGATGGAAATCGCCGCATGGCAAGAAAAAAGAAATGCTATTGCTCAGCCTATGGAATGGCGATTTACCAATGAGGACGCTCGGGTGAAATTGAAAAAACTTTACCCGACATTATAAGAATGACTGAGTACTAGCTACCAATGAGCGCACAGCAAACCCTGCTGCGAATTTACTTATATCGGGAGTAGTAGCGGGAGAAAAATTTTTTCTGGAAACAATTATATTCACTCAGATATACTGCCCCGCACACCAGGCGGACGACCATGCCCACTGAAAATTGTAGCCGCCCAGCCAGCCGGTCACATCGACAACTTCCCCGATAAAATAAAGCCCCGGCACTTTTTTGCATTCCATCGTTTTGGAGGAAAGCGCATCGCAGTCTACGCCGCCAACGGTAACTTCGGCAGTTCGATAACCTTCGGTGCCGTTGGGTTTGATTGTCCACTCGTGCAACTGATCGGCAACCTGCTGAATCTGACGATCAGATAAATCGGGTAACGAAATATTCAATAACTCATCAGGTAACAAACAGCTAATCAGTCGTTTAGGCAAATAGCCATCCAGAATGGTTTTTAAGGCGCTTTTCGACTTTTGCCGGCGCTTTGATTTCAGTTCTGTTTTCAGATTTAGCTGTGGCAACAAATTAATCACCACTTCCTCTCCTGCTCGCCAATAGGATGAAATCTGCAACACAGCTGGACCACTCAAGCCTCGATGTGTAAATAATACATTTTCACTAAAACTCTGTTGTTTATTGCTGACTATGCAAGACACGGCAATGCCTGATAAAGGTGAAAATTTTTCCTTATCTTCCGGTTGCAAGGTAAAAGGCACCAGGCCTGCGCGGGTTGGTAATACGTTAATGCCAAATTGATGCGCTATTTTGTAACCCAGCGGCGTAGCGCCCATTTTCGGTATTGATAATCCGCCTGTCGCAACCACTAAGGATTGTCCAATTACAGTACCATGACCGGTTTTCAGCTGAAACCGGTTAGTTAATTGCTCAATGCTTTCTATATGGGTATTCAGTTGCACGACCACGCCGGCATCAGCGCATTCCGCCAGCAACATATTTAGAATATCTTTCGCGCTATCGTTGCAAAATAACTGTCCATGATCTCTTTCATGATAAGGGATCTGGTAGCGTGAAACCAAAGCCAGAAAATCCCACTGGGTATAGCGGCTGAGCGCAGACTTGCAAAAATGCGGATTGTTTGAAATAAAGTTGTCCGGATCGATAGCATAATTGGTGAAATTACAACGGCCGCCGCCTGACATCAGGATTTTTTTCCCGGCCTTGTTGGCGTGATCCAGAACCAACACTTGTCGTCCCCGCTTGCCCGCTTCAATGGCGCACATCAAGCCCGATGCCCCTGCCCCGATTATGATGACATCGGTTTCCGTCATGATCCATACCCGCGCAAAATCCGGCGATTATACTTTATTCGCATTAATCCCGATAAAACTAAAAATCGTAATAAATCTGTAAAACTCATAGGCTGACTGCTGTTTTTTTGTATAATCAAACGCTTTACCGGTTGTTATTCAACAATGCAAACTCCTTTCAAGACGATAGGTATCATAGGTAAACCCAGCGACCCAGGCATTGCTGATACTTTGAACGGGCTTTACGATTATTTGACGCAACAGCAATACACAGTGTGTGTTGCTGAAGACAGTGTAAAGTTTATTAAAAATCACTCCTTAGACTCATACTCTATAGATACTCTGGGGCAGCATTGCGATCTGGTTATCGCCGTGGGCGGCGATGGAACTTTTCTCGCCGCCGCCCGCGCCATTGTCGAATATGACATCCCTTTAATCGGCATTAACCTGGGACGATTGGGTTTTCTTGTTGACATATCGCCTAACGAACTGCCCGCTAAATTGCACCACATGCTTCAGGGCCATTATACGCAAGAGCAACGCTATTTATTGCGTGCCAAGATCATTCGCGACAACCAGGTTATTCACGAAGAAACCGCTGTCAATGAAGTGGCGATCCATCGCTGGGTGACGCCGAGCATGATTGAAATCGTGACTAAAATTGATAATGTTTTTTTAAATTCACAACGTTCTGACGGCTTGATTATTTCCACGCCAACCGGCTCAACAGCCTATTCTTTATCAGCGGGTGGTCCGATTCTGTATCCTTCATTAAACGCCCTGGTTTTAGTCCCGCTGAATCCGCATACTTTTTCAAATCGCCCGATAGTGATTCACGATTCTGCTGAAATTGAAATCAGCTTTTGCCAAACCAAGCAAATCAACGCCCTGGTGACTTGTGATCACATTGAAATTCCTGACGTATTAATCAGCGACAAGATTTTAATTAAAAAAGACCCCAAACCGATTAGAATTCTGCATCCTGAAGATCATGACTTCTTCCAAATCCTCAGGAATAAGTTAAACTGGAGCAGTGGCAATCACGGGTAAACCCTATGCTATTAAACCTTAATATCATTGACTTGGCAGTAGTCAAAGCGCTCGATCTCGACTTGCAAAAAGGCATGTCGGTCCTGACCGGTGAAACCGGAGCGGGTAAATCCATTTTGTTAACGGCTTTGGGCCTTGCGCTGGGTGACAGAGCCGATTCCGGCTATGTTCGTCCCGAATGTAAACGCGCCGAAGTTAATCTGGAATTTGATTTGGCCGATGCGCCTGGCGCCCAACAATGGCTGAAAGAAAATGAACTGGATGATGAGCAAAACTGTTTAATCCGGCGCATTGTCAATCAGGATGGCCGCTCGAAAGCTTACATCAACAACCGCCCCGTTACCTTGCAGTTTTTGCAAGAACTGAGTGAAAAACTGGTAGAAATTCATGGCCAGCATGCCCATTTAACGTTACTCAATAGTGATGAGCAACGCCGTTTGCTGGACGCCTATGCAAAAAACCAGAGCCTTCTGGATCAGGTAAACAGCTGTTATAAACAATGGTTGCTTGCCCATAAAGAGCTGGCAAGCCTGATTAAAGCCAGCGTAGATCAATGCGAACGTGAAGAATTGCTGCGTTACCAGATTGAAGAATTACAACAATTGGATCTGGCGAATTTCAGTTATTCAGCTTTATCGGAAGAACACAGCAAGCTGGCAAATCTGGGACAGATTTTAAGCACAGGCCAAGCCCAGGTTGATCTGCTCTATGAGGGAGACCCTGTCTCTGTTAATCAAATGCTTAACCACAGCGTCAGCGAATTAACCCATATCGCCCGATTCGCGCCGGAATTAACTGAAATATGCAATCTATTATCGGAAGCCCAGATCCAAACGGAAGAAGCCGCCATTCAATTACGCCGTTTTCTGGAATCCCAGGAAGCCGACCCCCAACGTATGGAGATGCTTGAAAACCAGATTGGTGTTATTCAGAGCCTTAGCCGCAAACATCATGTGACCCCGGATGAACTACCTGAACTGGTAGGTAAACTTGAAGCTGAACTCGATGGACTGACCCATAGCGGCGAACGTATCGAGGCTTTGAAAGCCGATACCGCACAGTTGCTCGCCCAATACCATCAGCTAACCGCGCAACTGTCTGAACAACGCAGTCAAACCGGACAGAAATTGCAAAATCAGATTTCTACCATGATAAAAGAACTGGGCATGCCGCAAGGCGAGTTTTTGGTTGATATTACCGCTTTGGAAACCGATGTTCCGAAACTGAACGGCAAGGATAAAATCGAATTTTTAGTCAGCGCCAATCCCGGTCTGCCACCCAAACCACTGGCTAAAGTCGCTTCCGGTGGCGAATTATCGCGCATCAGTCTGGCGATTCAGGTGACGACTGCCAATGACAAAACCACGCCCACCTTGATTTTTGATGAAGTAGATTCGGGCATAGGCGGCGGCGTTGCTGAAATTGTCGGGCAAAAACTGCGCAGTTTGAGCCACAACCGGCAAGTCATGTGCGTCACTCATTTACCGCAAGTTGCTGCTCAAGCGCATCATCATCTCTACGTTGAAAAGAACAACAAAACCGATATAACTTCTTCCCATGTCAGGCTATTGAATGATGAAGAACGCATTGAAGAAATCGCCCGAATGCTAGGGGGCGTTACCATCACCGTCAATACGCTGGCGCATGCCAAAGAAATGTTATGTCAATCCACTTCCGGTGCACAGCCGGAAGGTACAACCTCAGGAAACCAAAAACAATGACTCGATTTCCAGCCGAATGGGAAAAACAATCCGCCGTATTAATCGCCTGGCCGCATAAAACCGGCGATTTCAGCAATCGACTTGAATCTGTGGAACAATCCTACAGCGTTATTGCTGACACCATTACCCAATATCAGAAACTCATTATCGTCTGCCGGGATGATAGCCATCAGCAACATGTTCAAACTTTAACAAGCAATCACGATCATATTGACTTCATCCACGCCACCGTTAATGACATCTGGGTTAGAGATACCGTTTTTCTTAGTGTAAAGCAAGATGAAGCCATTACACACCTCAACTTTCTTTTCAATGGCTGGGGCGAAAAATACCAGCATCAAAACGATAACGCGCTTAACCACAAGCTATTAAACGCCAAACCCTTTAAAGGTAAAGCCTACAAGGACATCGATTTTATACTGGAAGGCGGCAGTGTCGAAAGTGATGGCATAGACACTATTTTGACAACCAAACAATGCCTGCTAAACCCGAATAGAAACAAGGGTCTGACACAAGAGGAAATAGAACTGCAACTGTTCCAGCACCTGGGAGCGAAACGGGTATTCTGGCTGGACCAGGAAAACCTGTCCGGCGATGATACCGATGCCCACATTGATACCCTGGCCCGCTTCTGTTCAGCCAACACCATTGCTTATACCAGTTGCGACGATGCTGATGACCAGCACTATACCAGCTTGAAATACATGGAAAGGCAATTACAGGAATTCAGAACCCAAGAAGGTGATCCGTATCATTTGGTCCCATTGCCGCTGCCAAAACCGATATATGATGAAGAAGGACAGCAATTACCTGCCAATTACGCCAACTTTTTGATCATCAATCATGCTGTCATGGTTCCGGCCTATGGTGATCCGATGGATGAAATCGCTCTGCAACGTTTGGCTGAGTGTTTTCCTCAGCATGAAATCATTGCTATACCTTGCAGGCCACTGGTCTATCAATATGGCAGCTTGCATTGCATGACCATGCAGTTTCCTGAAGGGGTCGTGGGGGTTGTTGGCCGGTAAAGCACTGAATGGAGTTATGCCGGACGGGTTTTGTAAACCCGTCCGTGCTATTGAAAGGGCTGTAGAATGGGAAGCCCCTCTCAGCTAAAAGCAATTGCGAAATTACTCAAAATACTCGATACTTTAAATTTGACTGGCCTTATTTAAAGCAGAATAATCAGGCCGGGTTTACAACTATTGGAGGCGACTAATTTATGAAAAAAACGATTTTTTTAGGTTTGTTAATTACTGTCATTGCGCTTAAATCTCTTATTGTATCTGCTGCGACCGATAGCAAATACCCCGCCGCAGATTTCGAGCCAAGCGTCATTTACATCGATAAAGATGTAGTGTCAACAGGCCAGGCTCAAAATGAAACCGACCCAAAATACCCGGCTTCAAACTTCACACCTATAGTTGTCTTTGTTGATAATCAATTAGCCGACCAAACGCAAGATGAGTTTGATCCGAAATACCCCGCTGCATACTTCAAACCGAAAGTTATTTATCCATGATTTATTACAGGTTGTAGCGCTATGGGCAGAGCAACGCGACTTGTAAAGCACGAAGTGAAATTGTCACCTTTGTGTTGGGTTACGGCTATCGCCTCTACTAATTGTAAGAGCTTGGGTAGGGGCCATTTCCAGCAAATAAAAATTAATGAGACACTATAATGGGAAGCAAAATCTTTATACATCCAGTAGGTACTAGATCCACAGATATAGATGGTATCAAAGTGCTTGCACTTAGGGCTCCCGTATCGGTTCGCAAGGCTCAAGATGTGCTGGTCGCGGCTAACAAATACATAAAAAAATCAGGATTATTTTCTACGGAAGAATCGCGTCTGCATAAGTTTAAACACGAATGCGGCGAATTGATGCGAGCACTAGAGTTTGATGGGCTTATAAATAGCGAATTGAATGATGAATTAAAGATGTTTCAATTTGTATTGTTCATGAACAGCTTTTCAGATTGCTACCCTAATTGGCAGAAAGAATATGAAGCAATAAATAAACTCATCCCTTAAGGGCCCCCCTTACCTCAATCCTCTCAATATCTGCTGTATTGCTTATGACTGAAGTCCAAATGCGGCACCGAGTGGTTGGGTTAGCAATAGCGAAATCCAACATTTACCGCCTCGTTGTGTTGGGTTACGGCTATCGCCTAACCCAACCTTGTATCTCTCCCAACCATGATATATTGCCTAGCTAGCATTATATCAGAGTGCATGATTAGAGTTTGTGCCCACCCTTAGACAAAAGTCTGTGACGTAGATAAAACCCATGCTCTCA
>JBAQEN010000342.1:0-1724 GCA_049286765.1 Methylococcaceae bacterium | reverse complement strand
TTGCGTTCATGTTGCGCCAGATAAGCGTTTATATCGGTACTGATTAAATCGGATTGGTGGGACATATTTTAGGTTCAAGGTAAAAGGTTCAAGGTAAAAGGTTCAAGGTAAAAAGTAAAAGCTCAAGGTGTGCGACCTTTAATAAGGCCAGATAGCATTTTTGATATTTCTTGGGCTTCTTGTATCCAGCTTAATCCGGTTTGTTTGTGAATAGTGCCAATCTCCATTCCGATATAAATCTGAGTGCGTAGCTCGCCTGCTGAGCCTTTAGCATCATAAAAAAATTTAATTGCATCTTTGTTGGAACCTCGTTCATAACCTTCAGCAATATTACTCGGTATGGATAATACGCTCCGGGTAATTTGGTCTTTAAAACCGGAATCCCTGCATTCTTTAAGTGCTTTAAAAATTTCCACACATAATCTACATGCGCGTTTCCATACTTCTAAATCTTCAAATTGCATGCTGGTTTGAACCTTGATTCTTGAACCTTTTACCTGCTTTAAAAATAGCCTTCGCGCTTTTTCTGTTCCATCGACCCGGCCTGGTCGTGGTCAATCAGTCGTCCCTGGCGTTCAGAGGTGGTGGTTAACAGCATTTCCTGAATAATTTCCGGCAGCGTGGTCGCATTTGATTCAACAGCGCCGGTTAACGGGTAACAGCCCAATGTGCGAAAACGCACCCTTTTCATTTCAACCTTGTCATCCGGGCCAATTGGCATGCGCTCATCGTCAACCATGATCAACATGCCATCCTTGTTGACAACAGGCCGCTCCTTGGCAAAATACAAGGGCACAATCGGAATGTTTTCCAGATGGATATATTGCCAGATATCCAGCTCGGTCCAGTTGGACAGTGGAAATACCCGGATGCTTTCGCCCTTGTCGATTTTACCGTTGTAAATATTCCATAATTCTGGGCGCTGGTTTTTCGGGTCCCAACGATGATTTTTATCGCGGAATGAATAAACCCGTTCCTTGGCGCGGGATTTTTCTTCGTCGCGGCGTGCGCCGCCAAAAGCCGCGTCAAATTGATATTTATTCAGCGCTTGCTTGAGCGCGTCGGTTTTCATGACATCGGTATGTTTTTTACTGCCGTGGGTGAAAGGCCCAATACCCTGATCAACACCGTCCTCATTGATATAAACCAGCAATTCAAGACCCAGCTTTTTAATCATCTGGTCACGGAATTCAATCATTTCCTTGAATTTCCACGTAGTATCGACGTGCATCAACGGAAACGGCGGTTTGCCGGGAAAAAATGCCTTCATCGTCAAATGCAGCATGACGGCGGAATCCTTGCCGATGGAATACAACATGACAGGATGCTCAAATTCAGCCGCCACTTCACGAATGATATGAATACTTTCAGCTTCCAGCTCTTTAAGGTGGGTTAGTTTATGATCGATCATTGGTGACCTACGGTTAGGTGATTCCGGGTAAGAAATATATTTGCATTTTCATAAGAATTTATATGCGAATCAACTTAAGGCATAGGACCATGAAGAACACGAAGAAAAAATCAAGGTAAAAAATCGTGGACTTCGTGGTTTATCGAACAATTTGCTTACACTGTAATTGATTGAGTATAAGAATTTTCTTCTTAAGTTGATGTCTATTGAATTGTTATCAGGATTCAGTATTATTTTAATGAAATGCTTCGCCAAATTCGCGCTTACAGAGTGAACCGTCACGAGTGAAAATCTTTGCCAGACAGCACTTCTT
>JBAQEN010000341.1:0-3696 GCA_049286765.1 Methylococcaceae bacterium | reverse complement strand
CTCCAGTAATGTGGCAAACATCGCCCTTAATAACGGTGTTTCCCATTCAGTACGCGCTGACCCCAACTGCTTTTCCAGATCGGCGCGCAAATTTTTTACGGCTTTAGGGTCTATCTGTTTGGACTTTGAGCCAAAAATGTTTTGTATTTTTTCGACAGCACCGTGAAATTGGGGGGGCAATGTTGCATCCATTGGCAACCCCGCTACACCCTTCTTCCTGATTTGAAATTCGACATCCCAGCGTTGATCGCTGTTTTCAACCGAAACACATTGGATTTTAAGCGTCCCCACTTCCGTTTGTGTAACGGACAATTGCACGATCGCCTCGGCATTCGGCTTGGTCTCATCGCCTTCAAAAGCAACCGCCAGCGGTGGCAAGGAATGAAACTCATCCGCTATTTCGGTGACATCGCCGGGCTTGAATTCGGCATCGCCTGTTGTCGAGGCCAGATGAAAACGCACCGGCATGCCCAAGCGCAAGGCAAAATGCCGGTCTTTTAGGATGACTTCATCGCCTTCTTCACTGCCTCTGGGCAAAATACAGATACCTTGCTGTTTTTTTGCATTACCGGTATCGACCAGCAGAAAATAACTTCGCGCCGCGCCACCGCCAATTTTCAGTTTTTTATCGCGCCTGGCGATAGCGTAACTCACAGCGCCAAAAGCAACGGCGAGTTCGGGATGTTTATTTTCAAGCAAAACGGGAGGCCTGGCGCTCCATGAATCAAGCAGTTTCACCAGCCTTTGAGTGATCGGCTGGCTACGGAACACACCGCCGTTAAGCAAAAGCGCATCGGGCACCCTGCCCTCGCCTTTTAATGCCTCAGACGAAGTGGCGGCATGCAGCTTTAAAAACGCGGCAATGTGCTTGCTTACCGCTGGTTCCGCAGCATAAGGAAGTCCAAACTCGACGATGCCACTGCGTTTCCTGTCAGGCAATTCATCCAGCCTTGATAACGGAAAAAACCCATCCAGCGCAATTGACCTGACTTCATCGCGTGTCAGTACAACTGAACGAGAACTGCCAATCAGCCTGGAACCGCCGCCCAGCAGCGTAACAGTTGTCTGCTCCGGGGCATCTTCAGCCAGCAGCCGCTCTTTGGCGAGCCGGCATTGCTCGATCAGTTGCGATAAGTCGGCAGCAGACAAGCGTTTTTCACGATCGGACAAGTCAATCAGGCGGCTTTCCGCCAAATGAGCCAACGCCAGATCAATATTATCGCCGCCCAGCATTAAATGATCGCCAACTCCTATGCGAGTCAGTTTGGGTTCGTGTTCGTGCTCACGCTGCTCCACTTTAATCAGAGTTAAATCGGTCGTGCCGCCGCCTACGTCACAAACCAGTAATAAATGCACATTGGCCAGCGCCTCTTTAATATTTTCCGCATTGCGCCTTAACCAGTCGTAACAGACCGCCTGGGGTTCTTCCAGCAATCGGACCTGGGTAAGCCCTGCAATTCGCGCCGCTTCCAACGTCAGTGAACGTGCAGCCTCATCAAAGGAAGCGGGAACAGTAATAACAATATCCTGCTGCTCCAAAGGCGCATCTGGAAATTTGTGAGCCCATACCGTGCGAATATGCGCCAGATAACTGGCGCTGGCATCGATGGGCGAAACCTTGCTGATGTCATCGCTGCCGCCCCACGGGAGAATCCGGGCGCTGTGATCTACCGAAGGATGCGACAGCCAGCTTTTGGCGCTGGTTACAAACCGGCCTTTGGTCTTGGCGCCTAGCAAGCGCGCGGCTTCACCAATAATGGCGGATTCACCCGATGTCAGGGTTTCTGCGCCATAGCTTGGAAATGCAACATCAGCCTCTGAGAGTTCGTTTATTGCAGGATGATAACGTACCGATGGCAACAACGGCCTGGCCGCCACTTGTCCAGGCGCAATCAACTGCTCGATTTGAAATATCTGTATGTCCTGCGTTGTTTTCCCGGATTTGGCGTAAGCTACGACTGTATGGGTTGTGCCCAGGTCGATACCTACTAAATAGGCTGGAGATAGATTTTGCACAATAATTATTATTCATTAATAAATAGTATTTAATTACCCAGGCAGCTAAGGCAATAAAATATAGGTTCATCCAGCAGCTTTTGTCGTCATGAGTGACGAAATATATGGATTGAGACGTTTTCTTGCTGGGGGGTTTAGTTATTTTATAGTTATTCGAAGTCCAGGTTCGAGTTTCTTCATGACCTCCAGGGCCACTTCATAACTTATAGTCTCAAAACTGCTCGCATTGGTAAAGTATTGTCTGATTAAACCCGTGCTAAGGCACACAATCACTGGTCCAATTTTCAGAAGCAAAGGCCATTATTTACCTGCCTTGCCTGCGTCTACCAGACTCTCTGCAGTTCTCCATAGCGGTAACAGACTGATTTCTGTTGGGCGTTGCAATCATTTTTTATATTCAATTGGGTGAACTTTATCAGTATTATCGGCTTCTATAAGCATTGGCTATATAGTAAGAATATTATTATTCTTTACTTTATCAGCACCCAAAAAAGACTTGGCGGCACTATTCAGTTAAAATAGACTGTATGGTTATCCTACCGTTTTTGGCGGCGGTTTATTCTTAAATATCGAGTGATTTTCTGAGGTCGTTGTATGCGTAAAAAACTTATTACCTTTACCGGAGGAGCAGCACTGCTCCTTATGCATTCCTGGAGTCAGGCTGCCACGGATCTACCTCCTACAGCCAAGGTAGATTTGGGTCCGGTAGAAGAAGTCTGTTCTGAATTTACTGACCCGGAATGGCGTAAAGAACAAGTCATTGATGGAGTTACCATACAAGAATCAAAACTCTGTAATCCCGATAATCCGGCTGATATTGCCGCCTTTGTTAAAGGCACCAATGGCGTTTCAATGGACACATTGATGTCAACTCAACTTGCCGCCGATGCCATTACCATGTCTGGCGATATCGATGGTGACGGCGACCCGGATAAAATTATCATTAAACTTGAAGTTGTCGAACTCAACGGCCATTCGCCCGACATAAAAGAGCCAACAACCACATTTGATATTGCCCCCGGCATTCAGCCGACTTTTTGGGTTTTTGCCCCCAAAACCCGGGATATGTCAACCAAAAGCCTTTACGAGCTGGAAGCCAATCCCTTGTTGCGCGCACCCTCTCCGGTCATTCGTGTCGAACAGGATGATGTGGTTTGGTTAGTCCTGGAAAACACCCATTATTTGCCGCATTCGATACACTTGCATGGCATAGACCATCCTTTTATGGATATGAGCGGTGCCGGCAACGAAGGCGTCGCGCAAACCAGCAACATGGATACGATGCCGGGCCAAATCAAAACCTATGTCATCAAGCCGCGCCAACCCGGCACCATGTATTATCATTGTCATGTGCAACCGCATACCCACATCCCGATGGGCTTGCAGGGTATTTTCGTCGTCGAGGAAAATCGTCCCAACAATTGGCCGCAAACTCTTAATGTCGGCGCCGGTCAGGTACGTCACCCTTCCGTAGCCGTTCTTGAAAAATATGCCAGAGAATATGATCTGCATTATGAATCGGCGGATAAAGAGCTTCATGAAGGCGTTGCAAGATCAGCCAATGATCCGCGTCTGATCGCGAAGCACATGAACATGGAATATGACACGACTGAAGCCACTGATGATTACTTTATGCTCAATGGCCGTTCCTTCCCTTATACCTTAAGGGAATCGTTGATT
>JBAQEN010000340.1:0-1967 GCA_049286765.1 Methylococcaceae bacterium | reverse complement strand
CTTCTGGTCATGCGCGAAAGCGACATCATGGCGGTTCTCGAAGCTTAATTAATATATTTTATTCACATTTATTCGATTGAGAGGTAATTAACTAAAGTTTCGGATTTTGTTTTTACCCGCATAGCAGTCGCTCGTCCTTGATTTCCAAAGCCTCTAGCCTTAACGTCCTGGCGTCAAGTTGGAGGACTTGCAAAAACCAGCATTCTATGTGCGCATCAATGGCATCCATTACCATGGCAACGGCATCGCCCATGACCGCTTTCAAACTGTCCAACGCGCCGGTAATCACTGCGCGAAAAACCTGCCACAGTTTGCCTGCAAAACTGATGTCGGTGCTGTTGCTGCACAGGGCTTGCCGCACCCCGGCAATACTCTCAGCGCCTTGCGTCTGTTTGGCGATCACCAGCAGACAAAAGCGGATGGCGGTTAAATGGATGGAAGCAATATACGCCGCATAGTGATTGCTTTGTTCTTTCAGGAAGCCCAGATGTTGTTTGGCTTCTTTGAAATAAACCTCTATCGCCCAGCGCATTGAATAGAGCTCAAGGATTTCAGTCCCGGACAATGCGCTATCGGTGGTCAGGAATACGGCCCAATCGTGTTTGCCAACCGTCTGTCGGGTGTCGCAGGCTACGCCGCGAACAAACAGCAACCGCACTTTAATCCATTGTTCAGGGTCTTTAACCTCGGCCAAGTTAAGCTCGACATCGACGACTTTAGCTTGGTACTTTTGGCCGTGAATGGGTTGCCACGCTTTGCGTACGCAGCGCTGGTATAGCGCCTGAATATCCAGCTCCTTAGTCACTGCATTGCCGCGGACAATCTCGCTCAGCCGGTATTTCATTTTATTTTTCTTCATTCTGAGCACCGGAACCAATGCCGTTTCTTGGCTTAACCGTATCATCGCTTTGGTGCCAAACCAGGCATCCGCAAGTAAGTAATCCGCCATTATGCCGGCATTTAAAGCGCGATTAACCATGGACTTCACCATCTCGGGTTTCGTGCATTGCTGTGCCGTCTTGTAGCGTTTGTCAGCCGCACTGCGGCCGTCTTTAAACGGCTCATGCAATTCGATTGCTTTGGTCCGGCTAATAAACAATTCGCTGTCCAACGGTACAAAGCCCTCATCGCAACTTAAGCCCAGTGTCAGCACTTGCTGCCCCATCATGTGCCGCCCGCTGGTATGGTCGAAATGGCTCGATAGGCCCGGCATCTTTTTGCCAAACCGCCCCGCAACGGTGTCATCGACCACGAAAGCTTTTTTGCCGGGCGCTTTAAAGGCCTGGACGGTCTTGGCAGCGGCCTGCCCATGAACGTTTCGCCAATTCAGGTCTTCCCGGTTGATCGTGTCATAGAAGACATCCTTGCCCATGGCGCCCTGCAAGCCTTCCCGGGCAAACATGCCAATGGAGTCTTTCTTCAGCCATATCCAGAGCATCAATCCATAGATGACTTCATGCATCGGCGTCCCTGAGCGTTTGTTAAAGCCGGCGCGGCTTAATAGGCTTTTCATGCCGGTTTCCCGCCAGAGGCTGGCGAAGACGTTATCGATTAATAGTCCTTTGGCGTTCAGAAAATCTACGGTGAGCGCTGGTAGTTCTGTCATTTTTGTGGCACGATTCATTAAGCGTCCTACTTGAGTTTGATTGGGTATTCAACTAACCGTAATTATACTCTTGTAGGGCGTTTTATTGTTTATTTATCAATATGTTGCTGTACTTTTTTGAACTCCGAAACTTTAGTTGTAACTTGTAAAAATAGACACCAGTGATTCTTTAAGTCTTTTTACTGAACCGAACCTTGCTCTAACTAATTGACCACTAAATTGATAACCCAGATAGTCAAAACCACTATAGATACCAGGGCAATCGCGCTTAAATCATTACTCCGATGACGCGAAGTAAATAGTCAATCCTGAAAAATACCCTATCCAATTGAAATATTTAATCAATACCTGTTTTTAACCC
>JBAQEN010000339.1:0-3109 GCA_049286765.1 Methylococcaceae bacterium | reverse complement strand
AAACAGGGATGAATATACTGCGCAACATAGTATGAATGTTTGTGTTTTAGCTATTATTCTTGGCCGGCACATCAATCTATCAGAAAGAAATCTTAATATTGTCGGGCTTTGCGGCATGATGCTCGACATGGGTAAGATGCTAATACCGCTTGAAGTTCTTAATAAACCAGGGAAACTGGAATTAGAAGAAATGGAAATCATCAAGACACATACGACATTGGGTTCTGAATTGCTAAAATCCAGCGAAAACATGCACCCAAGTGCAGTAGAAGTCGCCTTTAACCATCATGAACGGTTGGATGGCAAAGGTTACTGTCGTCAAATCAGCCAGGTTGGTATCTCTCATTTCACAAGAATGGTAGCCATTGTAGATATGTATGACGCTATGACCAGTGACAGGGTCTATCAAAAAGGCAGAACCCATCTAGAAACCACCAATACCATGATCAGCGCAACTGGTTCACATTTGGATCCAGCGTTGGTTGTCAAGTTTATCGAGAGTATAGGTGTCTATCCGCCTGGCTGTTTGGTTGAACTGACTAATGGAATTGTTGCTATCGTGGTTGAAGTGAATGAAAAAACGAAGTTGCGGCCCAAGGTTATTACCATACTAGATGAAGAAAAAAATCCAACAGCAGAACAAGTCATTGATTTATCGGAGATGACCAGGGATAAACGAGGCGATATCTATACTATCAAGGGTGTCATCAGAGCTGAAAATTGTAATATTGATGTCGGAAAATTCCATCAAAAAATTATTTTACAAAATGGCTTTGCTATGAAAAAAAATGGCGCATGAAAAAAATTTCGAAGAAATTCCCGAATTTTATTCCTATCGGTGTTAGCATATTTTTCCTAATGTACGGAAAAATATGCCCGTGTCATACTTTATTTGGTTACAGAAAACCGGTCGGGATCTCAAATGATTTTTCTGCTAATTACCCGGTTAATTATTTTACGATGAGGTGGTTATGAACCATCTTGACTCCTTTAACCGTTCTTGCAAGCTCCGCGGCTCTGGCGGACTGGTCAGAGGAATCAACAAATCCGCTTAGTTGCACAACACCTTTGAAAGTTTCAACACTAATCTGGAATGTTTTAAGCTTAGAATCAGCTAATATTGATGTTTTAACTTTGGTGGTAATAGCTGAATCATCTACATACTCACCCGTACTTTCATGCTTTGGGCCCCCCGCGCAACCTACGACCGAAATAGCTAATACTAGAATTACTAAAAAACGCTTCATCAAAATTAATATACTCATAATGGCTCCACTTTATAGAAAAATAAAACGTAAAATTGTTAACACAGTTAATGGCGCTTATCATTAAAGGCAGTATTTAAATACATTAGTTCGTTTCATATTTGTTTAAAAAATTTTTTATACAATTAATCAATAAAAAGAATTAATAACCTTATTTTTGTAATTAAATAATGATAATACTTGTATCGGCTTAATTTAGCCTTAGATTCACTTTTAACATTTGAACCCTAGAGGTTCTTGAAAAATGCCTAGTAATTGCGTTTTAACAAGTTCACCGACACCGGCGGCTGAGCTGAAATTATGCATTTTTTCCATTTATGGTGAAGTCTATTGAATCAAATCAAGGCTTATTGCGAGTGCCTCAAAGTCATTTTATCCTAAAAAATCATTCAATCTAAGCCTTATAATTCAATAAATTGTTTGGTAAAACATTTTTTTGATTTATTGCTTTTTTAAACCGCTACCAAGTAACACTATCAATGTCCCCCAAAGTAAACAGGGAATTAGCCAAAACCAGCTTTGGTAAAAAGTCACAGGCGGGTTTTTAAGGTAAGGCACCTCGTATAGTCCAGTCCATGGCTGATGTATCGGTGATTGTTCCAGAATATCTCCCGATGCCAGCGATACCGTGGATATACCGGTATTGGTGACGCGCAACACAGGTCTGCGAAACTCTACGCCACGTGCCAATGTCATGTACATATGTTGATAGGGTTCTTGCCAGCTGCCATACCAGGAATCATTGGTTACATTGACGATAAATTGCGCTCCCAATTCAGCAAGCGAACGTGAAAATCCGGGAAACAGGCTTTCATAGCATATTTGCGCACCCATTTTATAGCCATTCCAGTTTAATAAGGCAGTAGGACCTGATCCTCTTGCAAAATGACCCGTTGGCGGCAGCCAGTCACGTATTTCAGGAAAAAATTGTTCACCGGGGATGTATTCACCGAAGGCTAACAAAATAGTCTTGCTGTAATGAGGAGGCACAATGTCACCCTCTTTATTCAATACAAACAAAGAATTAGTAATCAGGCGGGATGGTTCATCGACACTGTAAGCGCCGGTAATTAGCGGCAGTTGTCTCTCATTAAGGTATTGAGACAGAGCTATTGGCAATTCGTTGAACTTGAATTGTTCTCCCAACAAGGCTGGAAAAGCTGTTTCAGGCCACATGGCAAAGTCGATTTTTGATTTCTTATGGGTTTCGAGTGCCTTATCCGTCAACGTTTTATAACGGTTGAATATTTCTGTGCTAAAACCCTTACCCAATTCCGCTGCCATTTTTTCTGAATTTTCTATACTCGCCTGAATCAGCAGTGTTTTAAATGACGCATCCGGTTGCGGTAGTCTGTGTTTAAGCCATAATCCGCCTGCATTTAATAGTATGAATCCCCCGATAACCGTTATTAATATGATTTTACCCGAGTTCTGCTGGCGATATTTCCAGGCCGTATAAAATGCTAGATTACAAAGCAACGTCGCCGCACTAAGACCGCTAAATCCGATAAACTCAGCCCATTGGTAAACAGGAATATTCGCACCATACCAGGAATAACCGAAGTTCCAGTCAAACAGCGTCACTGAATAGGCTTCACACAATATGGTAATAATCGCCATCAACCATAACGATAAGCGTTCTGACCATTCGAATTTTCGCTGCCCCCAAAACCATAATAGTCCGGCTAAAGGCACAAACAAGTGTGCAATCAAGGCATAAATAAGCATACCTATGATTGCTATCGGCCAATCCAGATGAGCAAATTCGTGTAGCAGGTCGGTGACCCAGTTAAAACCGATCAGTGTGAATACAAAAGCGGTGGTTAATCCGCCAAGGAATACGA
>JBAQEN010000338.1:0-4003 GCA_049286765.1 Methylococcaceae bacterium | reverse complement strand
GTTAAAATGCTGAGCGACGGTTATCACACGCGGCGCGGACGGCGCGGCGCGTACTTGCACCGCGATGTCGTTCATGGCGTACTGCGGCCGCGAAAAGCTGCCCGCTTGACGGCTATCATGAATGGCGGCGCCATCCCCGATCAGTTCGATTATGATGTCATCTTACAGCCTGAGAGTCTGTTTATCGGCACTTTAAACGAAGATTTCGCGTTTGAGAGCCTGCCGGGTGATATTTTTCAGCTCGGCAATAGCTCCTACCGGATGCTCAAAATCGAACAAGGCAAGGTTTTTGTCGAGGATGCTCACGGCCAGCCGCCCAATATCCCATTTTGGTTCGGCGAAGCGCCTGGCCGCAGTTATGAGCTGTCTGCTGCGGTATCGGATCTGACGGGCACGATCGATCATCTGCTGGAACTGGGAGAAGATGTAACTCGCCGGTTTATCTATAACGAGTTGGCTTTACCTGCCGCAGCTGCCGGTCAGTTATACGACTATCTGGCGACCGCTAAAGCCGCGCTCACGGTGCTACCGACGTTCAACAACATCGTTTTCGAACGTTTTTTTGATGAAACCGGCGATATGCATTTCGTCATCCACTCTGTTTACGGCTCCCGCGTGAATAAGGCCTGGGGGCTGGCCTTGCGCAAACGCTTTTGCCGCCGTTTCAATTTCGAATTACAGGCAGCAGCCAATGAAAATAATATCGTCCTGTCCTTGGGCCCTACACATAGCTTCCCGTTGCGGGAGCCCGCCGGTTATCTCAAGGCGGATAGCGTTCAAAATGTCCTGATACAGGCGCTGTTGGCTGCGCCGATGTTTCCAACGCGCTGGCGCTGGGTTGCCAATACGGCCTTGGCCGTGCCTCGCAACCGGGCCGGAAAAAAAGTACCGGCGTATTTTCAAAGAAACGATGCCGAGGACTTGGTCGCCGTCATTTTTCCGGACCAGCTGGCGTGTTTCGAAAATATCGCCGGTGACCGGGAGGTGCCGGATCATCCGCTAGTCAATCAGACGCTATGGGACTGTCTTCATGAACTGATGGATATCGACGGTTTAAAGCAATTGCTAAGCGGGATCGAAAATGGCAGCATCACTATTATTACCCGCGACTTGACCAGTCCGTCACCGATGTCTCAGGAGATCATCAGCGCGAAGCCCTATGCCTTTCTCGATGATGCGCCGGCGGAAGAAAGGCGGACATTGGCGATACAGCAGCGCCGTTTCGGCAGTCCAGAGGAAGCGGCTGAAATCGCCCGCTTGAATCCGGAAGCGATAGAACGCGTACGTAACGAAGCCTGGCCTGAAGCCCGGAATGAAGATGAATTACATGACGCTTTGGTCATTCTCGGCTTTATGACAGAACAGGAAGTCGAGCGTGGCCCGTTGTCTAAACAGCAGCATCCGGTAAGCCAAAGCCCATCAGATATGCTTAAGGTTTTACAAAACGACCAAAGGGCGACCGTCCTGATCTTGCCCCATGGACAGCGGCTCTGGGTAGCCGCCGAACGCCTGCATGAATTACAGATGCTGTTTCCGGACGCCAAATTGTCTCCTGTCATTGCCGCAGTACCGGCTGATAGACCTTTATCTTCCGAAGCTATTTTGCAGGAAATCATACGCAGCCGCATGGAAGGGCTCGGCCCTGTCACGGCAGAACAGCTCGCCGGACCTTTAGGGATCGCCACGTCAAAAATCGGGCTGGCCTTATTGGCTCTGGAACAGCAGGGCACCTTGCTGCAGGGCCATTTTACGCCCGGCGCATCAGCCATCGAATGGTGTGAACGGGGCTTATTGGCCCGCATACACCGTTACACGTTAAAACAACTGCGCAGTGAAATAGAACCGGTCGCCCCATCGGACTTTATGCGTTTTTTGTTCCGCTGGCATGGGCTGCATGATCCTGTAACCGGTGAAGCCGTATTGGCAAAGGTTTTGCAGCAGTTAGAGGGCTGCAATCTGCCCGCTTACTGTTGGGAATCAGAGATATTAGCCAGACGGGTAAAGCCCTATTTTGCGTCGGAGCTGGATCAACTGTGCACGGCAGGCCGGTTTATCTGGTTAAGATTAAAACAGCCTGGCGAAAATTATCCGAAATCAGCCGGGAAAACCACGCCGATTGCGCTGATCTTGCGCGCCAATATCGACTACTGGCGGCATTTGTCAGCACTTCCCGATAAAGACGCTATGGAATTGTCCGGCAACGCCCTGAAAGTTTATGCCGCGTTAAAAGAATGGGGCGCCAGTTTTTTTCAGGAACTGATGAGCGAAACCGGCCTGCTGAAAACTCAACTTGAAGAAGCGCTGGGTGAATTGGCTGCTTCCGGCTTGATTACCTCCGACAGTTTCCAGGGCCTGCGCATGCTGGTAATGCCGCAAAAAATCCTGCACCGGCGCAGCAAACGCTACCCCGCCCATGATCCTATGGCGGCTGCAGGCCGATGGTCATTATTACGTCCATCCCGGGCAGCCTTTACAGACAGCTATGAACACGTCGAGCATATCGCCCGGACTTTACTGCTGCGTTACGGCGTGGTTTTTCGCAAAGTGCTCGAACGGGAAGAAGGCATCCCCAACTGGCGGGAATTGCTTTATATCTACCGCAGGCTGGAAGCTCGCGGCAACATACGCGGCGGCCGTTTCGTACAAGGCTTTGCCGGTGAACAATTCGCCTTGCCCGAGGCGCTCAGCCTGCTAAAAGACATCCGCAAAATTGCTAAAGAAGCCGAATTGACCGTGCTCAGCGCTGCCGATCCGTTAAATCTGACCGGCATTATTACTCCGGGAGACCGGGTGGCATCTTCATCAAGCCAGCGCCTGGTATACCGGGAAGGCCTGCCGATGGCGCACGGCTCGGGCAGCAAGATCCATTATCTACAGACTTTCGATGCCGAACATCAATGGCAGTTAAGATGGGCGTTGATGGGGAAGTAAGTTTATTGTAGTTTGGGATGACGTAAGGAATCCCAGCAATACGGTGTGTTATGTGTCCTGATTAGCAAGATACTTCAGCTATTCGCAGAAATCGTCTTACCGGCATGGATTGCCGGTATCCAGGCTACAGGGATGTAGACTCTATATGCCATCCTTGGCTTCTGGATTCCGGCAATCCATGCCGGAACGACGTTATCTTTGGATTTTGCGCCTTGGCTGAAGATTCTTGCTAATCAGGAACTTTAATCATTGAGGTGTCGAAGGCGGCAAGGTAACGCGCACCAAGACCCCGCTGCCGGGATTCATAATAAGCGATATGTTCGAGGCGTTCAAGTCGCGCCTTCGGGTTGAAGAAATAATTCACTTTAGAAGGGCCAGAGCCTCTTGACGCACTTCCTCAGCGGGAATGCGCTGCACCAACCCTTGATCCATTTCTGAGGCGCGGTGCGCAGCCTCTTGAAACCAAAGTTGTTCGATCTCCGCCTCTGACAGTGTGCCGAGGCTAGACAATAATTGCTCTGCCAATTGAGCCCGCTCCTGGGGAGGTAGGGACAATGCTTCATGACGAATCATTTTGAGGTTCATACTTATATCACCACTTGCTCTAACGTTATGTTAAGGGCCGCGCCGCTCACAGAAGTTAAACGAAGCCACCGAAGGGGAGTTAATTACAAAATTTTAAAACCGCTATAGGGCGGTGTGTCGACCCTACGATCGACATGTTAGGGCGATTGTAAAACAGGCCTTGAACGAAGCCAAGGAAAATTGAGGAATGAAGAAAAGGAGGAGAATGAGATTGCGAAAGACCTGAACCTTTTCCGCAGACTTTCGATGCCGAACATCAATGGCAATTGAGATGGGCATTGATGGGGAAGTAGGGCGCATTAGCGTAGCGTAATGCGCCGCATGAATCGGTGGCACAAAACATCCGGCGGAATACGCTTTGCTATTCCGCCCTACGAGCTCTGAAAATTTGTTGCACAAACGATCCTTTGCGCACCCAAAGAACCTTTTTTGGGCGGTTTGGTGCGTGCATCGTCGATGTGGCGGAAATTTCAGCTATGTGCAAAAC
>JBAQEN010000337.1:0-1714 GCA_049286765.1 Methylococcaceae bacterium | reverse complement strand
ACCATGTTGCATCATTAGCAAAGCTCACAGATAAAGTTAATGGGGATAAAAAAACCAGAAATAAACGACGGGGCATAGAAAAGTTATGTTTAGTAGCGTAATGGATCTTAAATCGAATAAAATACGGGATGCTTATTTTACCCCACTTTACTTACAGCAAGATAACTAATCTACCTTAATGATCAAGATGCCGGCAGACCTAAGAACAATAACAATGCTCGATTGGCTGGAGAATGATCTATTGCTGACCATCGACTTTTGTGAACCTGCTTCCAGCGATGCCAGTTTCCGGCGTTACTTTAGAGTCATGACTCCGGAAGGTCAATTTATTGTTATGGACGCCCCACCGGATAAAGAAAACATTGAACCGTTTATAAGAATTGCCGGATTACTGAAGCAGTCTCATGTTAATGTCCCCACTATTTTTCAACAAAATCTGGCCGACGGGTTCTTACTTCTTGAAGATTTCGGCTCAGAATGTTTTTTAGATCAGCTTAATGCCAATAACGCTGAAGCGTTATATCAAAGCGCTTTCGACAGTTTATTTAACTTACAAACACAGACTGTTATACAAAACAGCGGCTTACCCAGTTATAACGAAGAGCTTCTGCTAAGAGAACTGGCTATTTTCGACGAGTGGTTTTTAAATCAGTTACTTGACATTCGAATTCCTGCATCCATTTGGGAAACACTGCGCACCGTTCTTGTCAGTTCAGATCTGGAACAACCCGTTACTTTCGTTCACAGGGATTATCATTCCCGCAACCTTATGGCCTTGAAAAGTAATTCCCCAGGCGTCATCGATTTTCAGGACGCGGTTGTCGGCCCGATTACTTACGATTTGGTATCATTATTGCGGGATTGTTATATTACATGGCCGGCCCAACAGGTTAAACAATGGCTGAGCCAGTATTATCATCGTTTATTACGGGCAAATCTGATTCATTGCAGCCTTACCCAGTTTCAACACTGGTTTGATCTGATGGGACTGCAACGTCACCTTAAAGCCATCGGCATTTTCTCCAGGCTACACTTGAGAGACGATAAATCCGCCTATCTTAACGACATACCTCGTACTTTAAATTATGTCACAACAGTTAGCGCCGCTTATCCGGAATTTACTGATTTCAGCAACTTCCTGCAGAACCAAGTCTTACCTGCACACGGTATTTTACCCCCACTTCCCCGGAAAGAGGGCGAAAGTCAGAACGTTATAACAGCATGAAAGCTATGATTTTAGCCGCAGGGCGAGGCGAAAGAATGCGACCTTTAACGGACAATACGCCCAAACCACTGCTGTCTTTTGCCGGCAAGCCGATTATTGAACATACGATCAATCAATTGGTCTCCGCAGGCTTTCATGACATAATCATAAATCATGCTCATCTCGGCAAGCAAATTGAAGACAAACTGGGTAAAGGTCATCAGCATGGCGCAAACATTCTCTATTCACCCGAAGGTGAACAGGCATTGGAAACCGCTGGCGGCATTATTAACGCATTGCCTTTATTGGGAAGTGAGATGTTTTTGGTAGTCAATGGCGATATTGCCACAGACTTCCCTTTTGCCGAACTGAAAACTCAGACAGTTGATTTAGCCCATTTAGTGCTGGTCGCCAACCCCGAACACCATCCACACGGAGATTTTGGGCTGGAAAACACAGGCAAAGTTATTGAAAACTGCACGGAGAAATTCACTTTTAGCGGAATAGGAC
>JBAQEN010000336.1:0-13359 GCA_049286765.1 Methylococcaceae bacterium | reverse complement strand
CTAGAGCCCAGCTGAATAATGGGCTAACTTTCCAGATAAAATCATAGCTTGTTGACCATTTTTCAAAAAAAATGCCGGAAGCAGTCATAGGGCAAGTTTCCGGCATTTTGAATTCTTTCATAGTCTCCTACCTGAAACCGGATATTGTTTTGCTGGATGTTCTGATGCCGGGTATAGACGGTTTTGAAACCTGTAATCGGCTTAAATCCGTACCCGAAACGGCTGACATTCCTGTTTTATTTATGACCGCGTTAAGCGAACTGGATGATCTGTTACGCGGTTTTGGTGAAGGCGCTGTTGATTACATCGTAAAACCGATACGCCCGCAGGAAATACTGGCCAGAGTGGATGTGCAACTGACTCATGCCAGAAATCTGAAACGTGCTGAACAGGCTTTAAACAATAGCCCTTTCTCTGCCTTGGCAATCGATTCATCCGGCATCATCACCTGGTTAACTCCTGGCGGTAGCCGTTGGCTGGACAAGTTTCTGCAAAAACACACATTAACAGGTAAAAATGAAGTGGGTTTCCCACTACCCAAACCGATACTTGAATGGGTAAAAAAAGGCATTGACTCTGCTAAAGAATTTGACAGTGAATCGTTTGCAAGCTACCGGGCTGGCGTTGGTTTTTCTGCAAAAATAACACCGTGTCAAAATACAGGCGAGTATCTTCTGGTGTTGGAAAAACATTCAGGAGAATGGGATCTTGATTCCGTAAGAAATTCCCTGGGCCTTACTTTCCGTGAAGCAGAAATACTGATGTGGATATCCAGAGGCAAAACTAATAAAGAAGTAGGCATGATTTTAAGTAGTAGCCCGCGTACAATTAACAAACATCTTGAACATATTTTTGAAAAACTGGGCGTCGTCACTCGTGCCGCTGCTGTTTCAATGGTATTGCAACGTACTTAAATTTGTCATCAGGATCTGCTCATTTAAAGAGTGCTGAGTAATTTTACTTTGTTGAATTACCAGCTAATTTTTAGTGAAAATAACTATTAATTAGCATTAACACTAATTAATTTGTAAACCGTTGTAACATCTCAGCCCCTGGAAAATAAAATATCTATGAATCTTGAACATTAAAAATGCCGTATTTAAATAGGCCTGATTTGTTACTAACTATCAAACCCTCTAATAGTTTAAAAAAGGTGGTTATTATCGTTCATACTATTGCTTTAGGCGCCAGTTTGGCTAATGGTTTGTCCATTGCTAGTAAAATCGGTCTATTGACGATAATTTGCCTGCATCTTTGGCTTACTATTCGACATTTAAATGCCGAACATTACACCATCAAGCATACTGATGCACTTGGCTGGGAACTATCAGAAGGACATGACTTCACCTCGATTAATATTTTGAAATCCACCGTGATTACAACATTTGTGCTATTTTTACACTTTAAACCGAACTCAGGAACCGGATATCCGAAGTCAGACGCGAGAAAAACACTTCTGGTTTTAAAAGATACGATGACTGAAGGTAATTATCGATACCTTATCGTCAAATTGAAAACGGCTATCATAAAATAACGCAAGCTATGGCGTCTGCTGATAAAATATGTTAAATAAAACAAGCAAACTGTCGTTTTGACGGATAATGATTTATATTGACTTGTAATTGCAGTTATCTTAACCAACTCACTATACAATAATAAGGAGAAATCGGATGTCGAAAGGTCAAAATTTGCAGGATAATTTTCTAAACACTCTTAGAAAGGAACATACGCCTGTATCTATTTTTCTTGTTAATGGCATAAAATTGCAAGGGAAAATCGATTCATTCGATCAATACGTAATTATGCTAAAAAACACAATCAGTCAAATGGTTTACAAGCATGCGATATCAACCATAGTACCGAGTAAAGCTGTTAGAATATTGCGTGAAGACGAAGCCAGCGACGAATGAATGCTTTCTGGATTCTGAACAGTAATTGTATACGCTGCTCTATGGAGTATTTTGTTGTTTGATCGTCCCGATTCAGGTGAACGAGCTGTGCTTGTTCACCTTACTTTTCATTCCGGGCAGGAAGATCTTTTAGAATTAAAAGAATTGGCTAAGTCAGCCGGAACTGATCCTGTTTATGTCGTCACCGGCACGCGCAAACGCCCCGATCCAAAATACTTTGTCGGTAAAGGTAAGCTTGATGAGCTTAAAACTGCGGTAGAAACCTATGCTGCCGACGTTGTTTTATTTAATCACCCGCTGGCGCCCAGTCAGGAAAGAAACCTCGAAGGCGCTTTGGGCGTTCGGGTAGTTGATAGAAACGGCTTGATTCTTGATATATTTGCCCAGCGCGCGCAATCCTTCGAAGGCAAACTACAGGTTGAGTTGGCCCAATTAAAACACTTATCAACCCGGCTGGTGAGAGGCTGGACACATTTGGAGCGACAAAAAGGCGGTATTGGCCTACGGGGACCTGGTGAAACCCAATTGGAAACAGATAGAAGACTTTTGGGCTTGCGTATCAAACAGATTCAGCAACGTTTGAACAAAGTCGATAAGCAGCGGCATCAAGGCCGTAGCAAAAGAAAAAAAGCCGAAGTTCCTTCCGTTTCTTTAGTGGGTTATACCAATGCCGGTAAATCCACATTATTTAACACGCTGACCGGCGCAAATATTTACGTGGCAGATCAGTTGTTCGCCACCTTGGATCCCACATTACGCAGTTGTTCCTTACCTGATGCCGGCGAAATTGTTTTAGCCGACACAGTTGGCTTCATCCGCCACTTACCCCATGAATTGGTGGCAGCATTTAAATCGACATTACAAGAAGCCACTGAAGCCGATTTGCTACTACACGTCATAGATGCTCATAGCGATGACAGGAATGAGATTATTGTTCAAGTCAATCAGGTTCTGGAAGAAATAGAAGCTGATAAAATCAGGCAACTTGAAGTTTTCAATAAAATTGACTTATTGGATAACATTCAGCCGCACATCGATCGGGATGATTCCGGCAATCCGGTCCGGATCTGGTTATCCGCTGAAACCGGGGCGGGTATCGATCTGCTTCATCAAGTATTAGCGGAACTGTTTTCGATTACTAAAGTTAAAAGACGTTGCTATTTACAACCCGATCAAAGCAATATCAGGGCAAAATTATTTACTTGCGCAAAAATAATTGACGAGCATATTGATGACTTTGGCGCTAATGAATTAGCCATTGAAATTGATGTAAGGCATTTGGGACTGCTAAAAGGAGTGAAAACTGAGGAAATTTGAGGGGGAAGACACAAGGTACAAGGCTAAAGCTGTCGGTTTTTTGCCCTTCGCCTTTAACCTTTAACCTTGTGCCTTTCGCCTTTTTAGAGATTTACGATAGAATACAATCAAACATCCTGCGGGATAAATTATTTAAATAATCCAATATGGAGTATAAGCATGTCGTGGAATGAGCCTGGCGGCGATAAAAAAGATCCCTGGAGTGGTCGAGGTGACCAGAAAGGTCCACCTGATTTAGATGAAGCAATACGTTCATTGCAAGAAAAATTAGGGAAATTTTTTGGCGGTGGCAATGGCGGTAATGAAGACTCACCAAGCAAATTCTCTTCTGGCAAGTCCTTAAAAAGTATCGGCTTTCTTGCGGCTGGATTAGTCGTTTTGTGGTGTCTAAGCGGTTTCTATATCGTTGATGAAGGTAATCATGGGGTTGAAACAAGGTTTGGTAAATATATTGGCACTACACAATCTGGTTTAAATTGGCATATGCCGGCACCCATTGAACGCGTTGAAATTGTCAATGTAAAACAACAACGTTTTATCGAAGTGGGTTATCGCAGCGGCGGCAGTGGCCAACTCACCGGTTCGGTGCCAAAAGAAGCCCTGATGTTAACCAAAGATGAAAATTATGTTGATGTCCGTTTAGCCGTTCAGTACCAGGTTAAAGATGCCAGGGATTTTATCTTTAATGTCGTAAATCCCGCAGCCACCTTAAAACAGGTAACTGAAAGTGCACAGCGTGGTGTGATTGGCAGCAGCACAATGGACTTTGTTTTAACCGAAGGCCGTAGTGAAGTTGTCACACTGATTAAAAAGGAAATTCAGGAAGTTATGGATGGATATAAGTCAGGCGTCCAGATTACCAGCGTCAACCTGCAAGACGCTCAACCGCCAGAACAGGTCCAAAATGCCTTTGAAGACGCCATTAAAGCCCGAGAGGATGAGCAACGTTTGATCAATGAGGCAGAAGCCTATTCTAATGACGTTGTACCGAAGGCTCGCGGCGCAGCCGCCAGAAAAATTCAGGAAGCTGAAGGCTATAAAGAACAAGTAATTGCTCAGGCACAAGGTGAAACCAATCGTTTTTCTAAATTACTTACTGAATATACTAAAGCGCCCGATGTGACCCGCAAACGTCTTTATATTGAATCGATAGAATCCGTTTTGTCCGAAACCAATACGGTGATGATTGATGTTAAAGGTGGGAATAATCTGCTTTATTTACCATTAGAGAAAATGATGCAGCATCAACCTTCTTCGTTACCGCACATGGAAATACAACAAAGCAACTCCGATCAACCTCAATCCCAACCACCGGTAGTAGTACAAGAACAAGCCGTTGACCGTACTTCTATTCGTGGCCGTGACGCAAGGGGACGCTAATGACACCAAATAAACTATTAGTAGGCCTGGCCGCGTTGTTGCTTGTTGGCATGATGAGTGTGTTTACCGTGAATCAAACAGAAAATGCGATTAAATTCCGTTTAGGTGAAATCGTAAAAAGCGATTATACGCCCGGACTGCATTTTAAATGGCCATTTATCAATAATGTAAAGAAATTTGATGCACGCATTCAAACAATGGAAGCGAAACCTGAACGTTTTTTAACCGCTGAAAAGAAAAACGTCATTGTTGATTCTTATGTTAAATGGCGTATTGATAATGTAGCCACTTTTTATACCACGGTTGCAGGTGATATTGATCAAGCCAATTTACGTCTGGATCAAATTATTAAAGACGCTTTTCGTAGTGAATTTAGTAAACGCAATATCAAGCAATTAGTTTCTACGGATCGTAGTGCTATACGTGAAATTCTAATCAAAAATTCCAAGACTGTTGCCGCTAACTTCGGCATTAACATCATTGATGTGCAGGTTATGCGGATTGATTTACCACCCGAAGTCAGCAGTTCTGTATTCCGTAGAATGGAAGCTGAACGTGAACGTGTGGCGCGTGAATTCCGGTCACAAGGTGCGGAAGCCGCCGAAAGAATTCGTGCCGATGCCGACAGACAGCGCGTTGTTACGTTGGCAAATGCATTTCGCGATGCTGAAAAACTGCGTGGTGAGGGCGATGCTATATCGGCAGAAATATATGCCAAAGCCTATGGTGCAGATACTGAATTCTTTACTTTTTATCGCAGCTTAAATGCTTATAAAAAGACTTTCTCAAGTTCAAGCATGTTAGTGCTGGATCCTGATTCTGATTTCTTTCAGTATTTTAATAAACAAAAATAGGTTGCTGTAGGTGCGAATTTATTCGCACCATAAGTTAAGGCTTGCGAATTTATTCGCAGCAAAAATTAAGTCGCGCGGGTTGGTATAATCCCCATAACTCGACAAATCGTACCTGTATTTAAAAATATACAAAAACGCTCCGTCAGTGCGGGGCGTTTTGTTTGAGTGGACACACAAAACATGCACCAAAAAGATTCCTGGCTTTTGCCTGATGGCGTAGAAGAGATCTTGCCGGAAGAAGCTAATCATCTGGAAAACTTGCGTCGAAAACTACTTGATATGTTTGCTTGCTGGGGTTATGACCTGGTTATTCCTCCGTTTATCGATTTTCTGGACTCATTACTGACAGGTTCTGGACATGATCTGGACTTGCAAACCTTTAAACTGACCGATCAGATTAGCGGCAAAATGCTCGGCGTAAGAGCGGACATGACGCCGCAGGTCGCCAGAATGGATGCCCACAATCTTAAGCATGTTTGGCCAACGCGTCTGTGCTATGTGGGTACTATATTACATACGCGCGGCGACCCGCTGGAAAAAACCCGCAGTCCGATGCAAATAGGCGCTGAGCTGTATGGACATGCGGGCATGGAAAGCGATGTAGAAGTCATCCGCTTAATGCTGGAAATGCTGGCAATCACAGGATTGCTAAATGTTCACCTCGATCTGGGACATGTCGGCATTTACCGCGCCCTGTCAAAACAGGCTGGTTTAACCGGCATACAGGAAAGTGAATTATTTGATGTATTGCAGCGAAAAGCCAGACCCGAACTTGCGGAATTGCTCGACGGCTATACTATCGAAAATGATCTTAAAGCAATGTTCCTGAAATTACCCGAATTGAACGGCGGCCAGGAAACAATTGATAAAGCCCGCGCAGTTTTCTTGAAAGCTAATGAAGACGTTAAGCAAGCTTTAGCGGAATTGGAAGCGATCGCGAAAAAACTGGCAGCGCGCTTTCCATCGTTGCCGATCAGTTTCGATCTAGCCGAATTGCGCGGCTATCATTATCACACAGGCGTTGTTTTTGCCGCTTTCGTGCCTTCAGTTGGCAGAGAAATCGCCCGCGGCGGCCGTTATGATAATATCGGCGCAGTTTTTGGCCGTGCACGTCCTGCGACTGGTTTTAGCGCTGATTTGAAATTATTGTCAGCACTCAGCAAACAGTCCTTTCAGATAGAACAGCGAGAACTTATTTTCGCGCCGTATTTGGACGATGCCACGTTAAACGAAAAAATCAGGGATTTACGCGCTCAGCAGCAAGCTGTTGTTCAGCAGTTACCCGGTCAAACGGGAAGTGCAAAAGAAATGGGTTGTACTTCGATTTTAGAACAAGAAAATCAAAACTGGGTTGTCAAGCCCTTAGCTTCGGCAACTGCTCCATGCGTTGCTCTACCTTCTGCATCCTTGCAGTCGTAAATTTGGAATAATTATGGCAAAAAATGTTGTTATCATCGGTACTCAATGGGGTGACGAAGGCAAAGGTAAACTGGTCGATTTATTGACCGAGCAAGCGCATGCGGTAGTGCGTTTTCAAGGCGGGCATAATGCCGGACACACGCTAGTTATAGGCGGCGAAAAAACGGTTTTACACCTTATACCTTCCGGCATACTCAGGGATAATGTGCAGTGCATGATTGGTAATGGCGTCGTTTTATCACCCAATGCATTAATGGAAGAAATTGAATTTTTGGAAAAAGCCGGACTTTCAGTCAGAAACCGTTTATTAATCAGTGAGGCCTGCACCTTAATACTGCCCGTGCATATTGCCATTGATCAGGCGCGAGAAAAAGCTCGGGGCGGCAAAGCTATTGGCACGACAGGGCGCGGCATCGGCCCTGCGTATGAAGACAAGGCTGGGCGCAGAGGCCTACGCGCCGGCGATTTGCTGGATACGGGAAGTTTTGCCGAAAAACTCGAGGAATTGGTTGATTATCATAATTTTATGCTAACTCACTATTATCATACCGATGCCGTCGATTATCAGCAAACGCTGGCTGAGACGCTCAGGCTGGGTGAACAGATCAAACCCATGCTTACCGATGTCAGCGAAACACTTTACAAATATCAGGCGGAAGGGAAAAACCTGTTATTTGAAGGCGCTCAAGGGGCTTTACTGGACATCGATCACGGTACATTTCCTTATGTTACATCCTCCAGTACAACCGCGGGTGGCGCAGCGACAGGGAGTGGTATAGGGCCGCTTGATCTTGACTATGTCCTGGGAATTACCAAAGCTTACTCAACACGTGTAGGCAATGGCCCTTTTCCCAGTGAATTGCATGATGAAAACGGCGAGCATTTGAGCAGGAAAGGTCATGAATTTGGCGCCACCACCGGACGCAAACGACGCACTGGCTGGTTTGATGCTGTAGCCATGCGCAAATCAGCAAAACTGAACAGTTTAAGCGGCATCTGTTTAACCAAGCTGGATGTGCTGGATGGCCTGGAAAAAATTGGTATTTGTACCGCCTACAAACTAAACGGCGTGATTACCCAAATCGCGCCTTTAGGCGCGGATCAATATGAGCAATGTCATGCAATTATTGAAGAAATGCCGGGCTGGACTGGAACAACGGCAGGCATAACTGATTTTAATGCCCTGCCTGACAATGCCAAAGCCTATATCAAGCGAATCGAAGAGCTGGTAGGTGTTAAGGTAACTATCATATCAACCGGTGCCGACAGAGACGAAACCATCATTCTGGAACACCCGTTTGCTTAATTTTGAAAAAACACTTTCGCAGCATATGAGGCGTGATTAGCTGTAAGTTGGTTATCAACTTACAATGTGAGAAGTACAAGTAAAATTATTTTGCCCGCACAGCTTAAAATCATGCCGCATGATTATCAGAGACAATGTGCGGACAACGGCTATTAAATCCATGATCTTCTCAATTCCTGACAAATTAGGTTAATAATAGTGACTAGGCCCTATAGTCGAGGGAGAAGGGACGCAAAGTAGTTTTCAAGATGTGTGGAAGGCGATCGAAGCATAGGGCCTATTTAGCGCTTTGTACAACTGACCTGGGTAGCTATTACTGACTACGCCAGACGCGGGCTGTAAGGTTGATAAAGTTAATCACTCTCAGTTCTGCTGGATAATCAAGTAGTTGAAGATCGGCATGATAGCTGCATATTCCCCCGAAGTCCGATGGCGTTCTGAACGAGCCTTCTCCACCCATCAGGGGGACTACATTCAGAGTTGGCGCTAACCGGCATTACCAAGATGGACGCAGCCAATGGCTATTGGCAAAACTTGTACTGCCTGACGTTCAACGCCCAATTCACCCAACCGCCGCTGTAAGACATCCCGGCTTTCGCGCCTTTTCATTTAGTAAGCTGTAAAAGATTGGATTAGACCTGACAAATTAAATATCAATCAGAACTGATCCTGACAGTGACCAGCGGTTAACTTTTAGGAAGTGGACATTGGATTTATACTAGATGCATTTTTTCAACAAACAATTCTTCAATTGCTAGCTGCAGGGCTGTTATTTATGTTATCCAGAATAGAAGAATTAGTCTTGAAAGTTATTCTTGTCAACTGAGATTGAAAAGAGTAAAAACATCCAGGCTGATTAATAATTTGTTAGTCACTTGGAGATGTAGTCTATGAACTATGTGTTTGATATCGAGACGCTCCATGCCATCGCCCGGCAGGGGATTGGAAAGACGCACGACGAAATGGTGAAAATCGTGGTGGCAGAGTCCGCACGGATTTATCCCTCTCATATTGACACTAGCCCCCAGCGCCGCTGGCTTTTCAGTCTGACAGCAGGTGCAACCGGAGTTATGACCCTGCTCCATGCTTCCTTCAGTGAATATCTTATCATCTTCGGCACGCCGGTTGGTACCGAGGGCTTTTCCGGACGCTACCGCATGGATATCCATGATTTTTTGCTGGCCGGTGAAATATGGACCTACCGGCAAGACCGCTGCGGGGTGCGGGAGGTAGTCAGGCCCGGCGACCACACTGTACTGGAACGCGGCAACGTTAATGGCTTCAAGATACCGGAATCGGCCTGGATGCTGGAATATGGCAGGGGATTTATACCGTCTGCCTTCCCGCTCATCCTGGGCGATGTGGTGTTCAGCGCTGTCGATGGGACGACCCTAGCCGAGACGGTGTGGACGTATGGCAAAATGGCGCTGCGTGAACTGGTGGTAAACCGAAAGTTCTAAATCAGACAAAGGAGCGGATAATGAACGATCAATACTTGAAACAAAACACCGTCGTGGACGTAGTGCGGCAGAAATACGGTTTCGGCCTTTCCTGGCTTGTACTGATGGTGGCCTTGCCCCCACTGGTATATTATTTATGGATCTGTGTAACCTATTACCAGGGTGAACTGACGTTTCCAAGCAGTGCGGCGGCATGGATGCAATTTTGGTCGCACGTCTCGCCGCCCACCTGGAATGCGGCCGGTCTTTATGGAGCCTGGTTCCTGGCCCAGGCAGCTTTGCAGATTTGGGCGCCCGGCCCTACAGTCCAGGGCATGGAACTGCCTGACGGCAGCCGGCTCAACTATCGGATGAACGGCCTATTTTCTTTCCTGTTCACTCTAGGCGTGGTGGCTGGATTGGTGGCTTTGGGCTGGCTGGACGCCACGGTCTTGTACGACCAGCTTGGACCGCTTCTTAGCGTGGTGAATATTTTCACCTTTACCTTCGCCGGCTTTCTCTACTTCTGGGGTCTGAAAGGCGCGAACTGGGAACGACCGACGGGGCGGCCTTTTTATGACTACTTTATGGGCACTGCCCTCAACCCAAGGATTGGCTCGCTCGACCTCAAGCTGTTCTGCGAAGCCCGCCCCGGCATGGTCTTCTGGATGCTGATGAACCTTTCCATGGCGGCCAAACAATACGAGCTGCATGGCACTGTAACGGTACCGATGCTGCTGGTGGTAGGGTTCCAGAGCTTTTACCTGATCGACTACTTCATCCACGAAGAGGCCGTGCTCACGACCTGGGACATCAAGCACGAGAAATTTGGCTGGATGCTTTGCTGGGGCGATCTGGTGTGGCTGCCCTTCACCTATACGCTACAGGCCCAGTATCTTGTCAACCATACCCACGACCTCCCGATCTGGGGGATTATAGCCATCGTGGCCTTGAACCTGTCCGGTTATGCGATCTTCCGGGGAGCCAACATCCAGAAGCATTATTTCCGTCATAACCCGGCCAAACCGGTGTGGGGTCGACCAGCCGAATATATCCAGACCGCTAAGGGTTCGCTGCTGCTAACCTCCGGCTGGTGGGGCTTTTCGCGCCATATGAACTACTTCGGCGATCTGATGATCGCTCTCTCGTGGTGCTTGCCAGCTGCTTTCGGCAGTCCTCTTCCTTATTTCCATATTGTCTACTTTACCATTCTGCTGCTCCACCGGGAGCGTCGGGATGATGCCATGTGCCTCGCGAAGTATGGGGAGGATTGGCTACGCTACCGGGCACAGGTACCCTGGCGGATTGTGCCGGGACTTTACTGAACAGGCTATGTATTCCATGGACTAGGCGAGTCCCAATCCATGGATAAGCCTGAAGGGGGCCACCACAGATACGATGGGTTGAAAAAAGCCATGGCCAAGCGCATTGTGGAGGGCGGTGCGGACACTATTTTGGCCTTAAAGGATGATCAGCCGGCCTTGCATGAAGACGTTAAGATTTGGTTAGATAACGAGATCGGCGCAGGGTGATTACCGGTTTTTGAAAATGAGCTAGAAAAAGATCATAGCCGCATTGAAAGAAAACGTTATTGGCTCAGTGATCAAATCGCCAAGTTAGAAAATCTAGGCGATTGGGCGAATTTAAATACGCCAGGTCGAGTGGAGCGAACTCGTGAAATCGACGGTAAAGTCAGTATTGAGATGCCCTGCCTCCATCGCTAAAACGCTTGCCTTTATCTCCCGGCTTGGCGTTACGAACAATGATATCTAACAGTGATTCTTTAGCCATTTCAGTTACTTTTGTTACTGCTTTTAATTTACTGTAAAACTTACTGCATAAAATGTCGAATGTTAGTGCATTTCGTTGGACAATAAAAAACCCGCTAAGCCTTATGGCTTGCGGGTTTATGTATTTCTTTGCACTTCTTGAAACCTTTAATTGGTACGAGAAGAGGATTTTAATTGGCCTATAACAAATTGATTATTAATATATTAAAAACAACAATCAAGTCTCGTGTCACTACTTGTGTCACTATATTTGGTTTTACCTCCTGTTTTGACAAAATAACCGCAACGATTGCCTGAATTTTGGGCACAAAAAAGCCGGTGTTCCCGGCCTTAGGCTCAACGATGTTATATCTGTGTACTCCAGACAAAATCCTCAATTCTCACCCATCCTAAATACGCCATTTACCTGGATTGAAACACAATATCAACATGAAAAGACATTTCATTCAGCATCATCAGTGAAAACAGTTTTTTTAAAGTCGATGCGGTATATCTAAAATTACTGGAGTCTACAATTTTTTCCTCATACACTAACCAGTGTATTAAATTTTTTGAAGCAGCATAGACCGATGCACTTCAAGTCATAACCCCCAAAGATAACAATGGAAATCAAAGCCCATTTCACCCATATTGGGGAAACCATTCAGCATGAATTAAATGCTTCTCAAACCAGCATTACCGCCGCTATCGCCTGGCTAACTGATCCGGAATTATTTAATGCATTGGTTCGAGCAGCTAGACGGGGTGTATTAGTGCGCATTGCCTTACTGAATGACAACATTAATCGCTCTTCAACATTGCCAAGGGAAAATCTTAGCGCTGTTAATGGACGCTGCTATTGGATTCCAGATACAGGTAAATCAAAAGGCTCATTGCATCATAAATTTTGTGTCATTGATGGTCATATTGTTACCTGATTACGTATAAGTTTCAGCAACTTTAAAGGTAACCATGACTCAAAGGACTAAGGAATCAAAGGAGATAGAGACATGTGCAAAAACAAAGTGCAGTTTCAGGCCGGCTATAGCTTGATTGAGTTATTCAAAAACTACGGAACCGAAAACCAATGTATCGAAGCGCTATTTAAATGGCGCTGGCCCTCTGGATTTCGTTGTCCTCAGTGTGGCTCAGATCGTTATTGCGTCTTAAAAATAAGAAAACTTTACCAGTGCAATGATTGCCGCCATCAAACCTCATTGATTAGCGGAACTATCTTTGAACAAACCAAGCTCCCGTTAACTACTTGGTTCTTGGCGATCCATTTAATCACGCAATCCAAAACGGGGTTGTCAGCCTTAGCGCTTAAGCGGCAAATCGGTGTATCGTACAACACCGCTTGGAGTATGAAACACAAAATCATGCAGGTAATGAAGGAACGGGATGATAGCAAGCCTCTAAGCGGAATCATTCAATTAGATGATGTATATTGGGGTGGTGAGCGTCGCGGAGGAAAAAGAGGCCGAGGCTCAGCCAACAAAGTCCCTTTTGTTGCCGCAGTCTCACTGAATAAAGAAGGCCATCCTATTGCGATGAACATGAATGTCGTTAAAGGCTTTCGACTGACAGAGATATCACGCTGGGCAAAGCAGCATTTGCAACCAAATAGCACTATTATTTCTGACGGATTGCCTTGCTTTTCAGCAGTAAAAGAGGCCGGGTGTCGTCATATCAGCATTGTAACAGGCGGCGGGCCACAAAGTGTCACCAAAGAGGAGTTTACCTGGATTAACACCCTGATAGGCAATGTGAAAAATGCAATCACGGGCACTTACCATGCTATAAACCCCAAACATTTACCTCGCTATCTTGCCGAATTCTGCTACCGACATAATCGAAGGGTTCAACTGGAAGATATGCTACCTCGCTTTGCTTATGTTGCTGTGAGAACGCCTCCTATGCCAGGCCGGCTTTTGAAATTAGCTGAGGCTTATGGGTAATCAGGTA
>JBAQEN010000335.1:0-9758 GCA_049286765.1 Methylococcaceae bacterium | reverse complement strand
CCATTCGAAATACCGCCCGGCGGCATCGTCATATGTACTAATAAGCTCAGACGTTTCTTTAAGAAACCCTTTAGCCGCAAAAATTTCGGTAACCGTTTTATTGGCAATGTCGCGGGCGCGGATAGTGACGGTTGAAATCGCCACTTTGCCTTTGGCATTGGCTTTGAGCTCAAGTGTGACGCGTCCGGTTTCTTCTTCGCCAGACGGTGTAAAATCCAGCCGGGTAACAACGTAGGCCATGGGTTTTCCGGCCACGTTGGCCTGGAATAACCAGCCACGGATGGCGTTATTGATCAGATAACGGGCAATCGCCGGCAGCAGCATTTCCAGATCATCTTCTTCAAACCTGACTGTATCATCGTTCATCGCTTTTTGCAGCGTCGAAAGGTGCGCGGCGCGGCCTTGCATTTCAGTCCCGGCTTTCTGATATAGAATCTGCAAAAAACTGAGCTCGGTATTGGAAAGTTGCCTGAATGGCACCTCAGCTTTATTGCCAAAACGCAGTTGATCTTTCAATGCGGCCAGCCCAGGAAACTCATTAACCATGGCTTCTACATACTTGCGCTCAATCTGAAGTTTCATAGGTTCAATTTATCGATGAATTGACAATAATGAGGATCGGGGCAGCTACAAATTCTGCACGTTCACGTTTGTGGAATTCTTATTACCAAGAAGAACACGAAGAAAAATATAAAACTTCGTGTCCTTCGTGGTGGAAAAACTGCTTAACAAAGTCCGCAACGGTGGGATGACCTGCATTGAGCATTTACAACACTGTCAGATTGTTAAATTCCGTCAGTGTTGTTTATTTATGTTAAAGCAGAGGCATCGTCATTCAAAGAGCAATTTTAAATTGCCCCCACTGCGGCTTCTTTAACTACCACGATGGTATTGTCTTCAGCTTCTGCAAAAGAAACGAGCGGCGATTTTGGCTTATATGACTTGGCTGCTGCATAGGCGATAGCGACTTTATCTTCGGCAGATTTATTTTTCAGCTCACTTTTTTCGATATACAGTTCTTCAAGTAATTCATTCCACACCAGTCCTTGTTTGAAGGGTATTAATTTATAAGTAACACCTTCCAGTTCAACCTGCATTTCCTTGCCGATATTTTCGACATAGATTAAAGCGACACAGTCAGGGGCTATATCGTCTTTATATTTCTCAACAAAAACGGGCAGTAAATCGAGCGTAGGCAACAGGCCATTGATAAATTTGATCATGTCGTTTTCAACGATCAATGCAGAATGAATCAACAGGGCTTCAGGCGGTTTGCGGTCATTTGTTGAGCCTTCACGCAAAGCACCCTCTTTTAAAACCAAGTCGCCACGGTAAGCATAAACACCGGCATCGCTGGTTTGACCATTAACCAGAGTTACAGTCAGTAAGCCTTTAGCTTGATAGGTTTCTAGTAGCATTATTTGTTTCTCCAGATGAATTTAAGTAAAAATAAAATCGTTGATCAGATTATTGCGCGCTGTTCTTTTGGGATGACCAATTCCACTAACGCCAAATGTTCAGACACATCAAATAGAACCTGTTGTTCGTTAAAGAATTCGCCGGCCGCATCAATAGCATCCTGCATGATAGCTATGACGAAACGCTCTGCATGGATTGATGTCACCATCTTTTCCGGTACGGCAGATTCGATTCTTAGAATCTGCCCGGCATGGTTAAATGAGTGCAAACGTAACCCGGCAAAGTCGGCTTTTTCTTCCCGGCTCGGTAATAAAAAAACAATGTCCAGGACAGGTTTCTTCTTTTGTACGAGTTGATCACGCAATCTTGCCAATTCTGTTGCAACTTTTGTAATAGCTTTAATCAGGGCACTCTCATCAAGAGAGCGATCCGGCATCATGGACCCAATGTGTAATGTCATATTCACCTCTTTTTTCAGAGATTTAAGCAAAACACTTGCCAATAATTTATTTTAATTTGCAAGAGGATAAGGTTGATTCAATAAAAAATATTTTGTTAATTTAATTCATGAATTTATACAAATTTTCCAATGAAAAGCGGATGTAGCAGTTATAAGGAAAACATACAAAGTCCAAATAGCTAAAGCTTAATGGGCAAATGAGTGTCGTAAACCTTACAAAATCTTGAAGATCAACTGTGACATAAGCAACAAATAGCTGGATTAATTAATTCGATTTGAAACTTTTTTGCTGGTCCTAAAATCACCAAAATCTGTAAAACTTTAGTTCCAAGAAATGTCCAGTAATGACAATAGATGAAAAATAACGACAATAGTACCCAGTCATCCTTCTAATGACGGGTAAAGTTTTTTCAATTTTACCCGAGCGCCTTCATTAGTACATCGCCATTCCACTGGCTGAGTGATAGCATTGCTTTTTTCTTGCCATGATGCGATTTCCTTTTTTAATGTTTCTTGATCTGGAATGCGCTGATCCAGACATTGGCGAGACAAGATGCTCAATTCTATTTACGCCCTATTCAACCCACTACCATGCTTGGGCGTGTAGTGGATTTTTATTGTATCCAGAATTCTTCGCACTTCTTGTGGTTCGAAGCCTTTACGAATCCACGATGTATTTTGAGCATTGTTCTTGAATTTGTCGGGATACGCTGAAGATACCCGACTGACAGCATCAAGTGTATTTATAGCCATCGCCGGTTCCCAGCAAGCCGGCGATGATATTTTTCTGAATTTCCGAGGAGCCGGAAAACAGGCGGCTGGCGAGAGCGTCGTTGACCAGTCCGGCCATTGGACTGTCTGCTATCAGAGCATTGCTGCCGAGGATGTGTACGGCGTCCAGGCTGGATTGCAGAAATGCTTCTGCGGCGAATAATTTGGTCTGTGCGCTGGCCAGGGTGATGCGCTTGTTGTTGTCTTTCAGGCGTGCGCATTCATAAACCCAAAGCCTGATGGTGTCCAGTCTTAATTTCATTTCAGCAATTTTATGACTTATAGCCTGATTTTTACCCAGATGAGCGCCGTTGACTTTGCGTTCGCGGCTGAACTTGATCACGCTGTCAAGTTGCCAGTCCATAACGCCGCAAATCCCGGCAAATATAAAAGCCCGCTCCAGTTCCAGGGCTTGCTGAATCATCATATTGCCGGCGCCGGTTTTGCCCAGTTGCCGGAAATGCGGGATCAGACAATTTTCCAGTATGACATCGCCCATCGTTGCACCCTGGCAGCCGGATACCTGGGGAGAATCGAGAAACTTCGCGCCTTCATCGTTGTTATGCACGATAAAGGCCGATAATTTATTATCCAGTCGGGCATAGACGACCAGCAAATCGGCGATGGGAGTGTTGGTAATGAAGCGCTTGCGGCCGTTCAGTAAAAAACCATCATCGGTGTGTACAGCAGACATTACCAGCGCGTTAAGATCAGAACCGGCCTGTGGTTCGGTAATGGCGTGGCCGCCGACCCATTGACCGCTCATTAAATGTTGTAAATATATTTCCTGCTGCTGAACGTTTCCGTAATTCAGCAGCGGAAACAATGTACCCCAAAGATGGGCATTGATCGAAAGCAGCAAACCGGTATCCTTGCAAGCCTTACCCACCGATTCATGGGTATCCACCAGATCGGAAAAACGGTTGCCGAAGCCGCCACGATCAGCCGGAATAGCCTGTCTGAACAAACCCTGGTTCGCGCAGTATTGCAGGCGTTGTCTCGATGCCGTGGCGTCTCCCGTAGCGGGCAGATTGTCCATGTCCATTCAGTTTTTCTCCAGTAGTTGGTGCAATTTCTGATAGTCGGTCTTGCCGTTGCTTAAATACGGTAGCGAATCCAATACGAGAAATTTACAGGGGTGCATGTAGGCCGGCAATTTTTGTTTGACCGGTTTGACGATCGCTTCCAGTCTGGCGCCGGATTTCAGCACAACGGCAGCGGCGGGACGTTGACCGCTGGCGGCGTCCGTGATGCCGATGACGGCACAGTTGATCACTTCCGGACAGAGTAATAAGGCCGCTTCGATTTCCGCCGGTTCAACCCGGTAGCCGGAACATTTCAGCATCCGATCCAGGCGGCCGTGATAGCAATATTCGCCTCGTTCGTTAAGCGATACCTTATCACCGGTGTGATAATAGTTATCAGCTAATAACGCGGCTTTCAATTGACCTTGCTGCCAGTAGCCGGACAGATTGCTGGCGCATTGAACCAGTAACTCCCCTGTTTCAGCATCGATTTGCAACTCAGCGTCACAAGCCGGATAACCGATCGGAATAGGTTGATCGGTCTGCAAGCGGTTGCGGTCTACCGGCCAATAGCAGCAGACATTGGTTTCGGTGGGGCCATAAAGATTGTAAAAATCGACTAACGGAAGCAACTCGCACAGGGTTTTCAACTGAGGCGTCGGAAACACTTCGCCGGCAAACAGTACGGTTTTTAAATTTGGCAGTAAAGTAGTGGTCAATGAGCCTTTCAGAGCGATAAAGCTGAGTAATGACGGCACCGTGTAAAAAACGCTGATGCGCTGATCGCGCAGCCAGGCTGTCAGGCGACTGGGCGACAGCGTCAAGCCAGCCGGTACAAAATGGACGGCGGCGCCGCAACTTAAGCTGCTGAACAGATCGAAAACAGACAGATCGAAATGAAACGGGGCCAATGACGCGATGCGGTCGCTGTGGCTGATTTGGAACGTATTTGATGACCAGTCGGCAAAATTGCGTAGGGCGCTATGACTTAAAGCGACGCCTTTGGGTGCGCCGGTGGAGCCGGACGTATAGAGTATTGCGGCCAGCGCTTCGGCGCTGACTTCTTCCGGCCAGCTTGCAGTTTGTGGCAAAATAGCTGTCTGATCAAGATCCAGCCAGAGCAGGGGCGTTTCCAGCCAGTCCGGACGAGGTCCTTTACCGATGATGCATTGGGGGTCAGCATCGTTGATGATGTAATTCAAGCGGTTAGCCGGATTTTTGATATCCAGCGGGACATAGCAGGCGCCCGCTCCCAATACGGCGAGTATGGCAATGGCGGCATCGATACCGCGATCCAGTGCAATGACGACGCGCCGGCAAGGCTTTTCCTGTTCCGATAGACAGGCGCTTAGCTGGCCGGCTCGCTGTTTGACCTGCCGATAATTAAGCTGCCTGTCACCTTCAATAAAGGCTATGTTATCAGGTGCGCTTTGGCATTGCCGGTTAAAGGCGGAAAGCAAGGACATCGTAATCAATTTTTATTGTTGTGGCTTTGCCTGCTGATTAACAGCAGGCATTATCACTTCAGCCGGGACAATCATTCTCCCTCCCCCAATAATTCCGCCAGCATTAACTGATGCAATTTCTCGATTTGTTCAGGATTGCTGACCGGCTCTATAAAGTTATAACTCAGGGTTAATCGATTCTTGTAGATACAGTTCAGAAATGCCAAGCCCGGCGGCGCCGTGACCTGACAGACATGATAAACACCGTTTATTTCGGCACCGGGAAAACTGTTTGCCGGAATATCCAGCCGACCGACATCGGAAAACCAGAAGGAACTGCGTTCCTTGCCCGAGCCATAGGACAGGCGCAGCGTCTTGCCGTATTCCGCCAGTGACAGCCAGCTGCCGGCCCACATCAACGGCAGAAAGGCATAATCCAGTTGCTGACGGATTACCCGGGCATTTTGTTGTTTCAGGTGGGCAAATAATTTTTGCCGGTCTTGAACGATATCCCGGGGCGCCTGCGCAAACAGGGCAGAAAGATGATTGCCTGTCACCGGTGTCAATGCCCGTTGCTTGCGCAAATTGAAGGCATAAGGTACGCAATAGGCTTCACCGGCATTGTCAGGATGCATTTTTTCCAGCGCGCGCATCAGGCAGCCTATGTAGTAAAGGCTGGTGCCGGCCAGACCGACCTGCTGCCTGGCCTGCTTGATGACCTGTCCGGTTTCAGTTTCACTCAGTCTTTTAATGGTATAGTTCAGACGTTGCGGGGGCAGATAGTTATCGAAAGGCTGAATGCTTTGCAGGCTATCCAGCGTGCCGATATAACGTTTGCCTTTCAGCAGCAGGCCTATTTTTTGCCACCAGCGATATTTACCCAATTGCACATTCACTAACGGCCCGGTTGCTGGCAGACCGAAGTGCCGTCGCTGCACTTCATCGACTGTGCACAGATATTTCAGGATCAGATCGGCGCCACGGGCATCGCAGAACGGATGCAGCCAGCGGATAAAAAATGTATGCTTTGCAGAACCGGTCAACAGATGAAATTCGATCGGGGCAATCGTTTCCCGGGCCTGTTTATCGTTAATAATACTGTCGATTGTGTTTTGCTGAAAATCCGCTTCCTTGTGTCCATCCGGGCAATGATGCTGGAAAAACAGCGGCGGCGGATCGTTGCGCTTGCACCAGTAAAAAAACCGGCCTATTTGTTGCAGACTGGCCTGAGCCACAGGAAAGCGCTGACTGAATTCTGTAATCCGCAGTTGCAGTTCTGTTATATCCGGGATATTGCTGAGCTCTGCGGCAAAACAGCCGTAACTGCCGGCCAGTCCGTCCCGGCGGATTTCTTCATCCATCGCGAGGGTAAAACTATCGGCCGGATTCAGTTTTTCCAGAATAGCTTCTTTTTTTATACTCATCCGTTTTTATGCCGTAAAATCCATTGTTCCAGTGCGTTAAAGGATTGTACATTGTCCGGGTCAATCTCCGTATCGGGCAGGGTTATGCCATATTCATTTTCAATAAACATAATCAGACGCATAATGCCCATGCTGTCCAGACCGGCTTCCAGAAGATTGTCATCATCGCTGAATTGCTCCGGTTCGGCGACAAAAACAAGCTCCTGAAAGATAAATTTGCGCAGTTTCTTTTTCATGGTTTTTGTAAGATATACTAAATGGCTAATGATAGCTGATTAAGGCTACAATAGTCATTAGCAATCGGAAACCCGAATTTTTGCAGGTAAAGTCTGCGCTGAATCAATTTGAGAGATATTTAGAATGAAAATGGAAATGCAAGCAGGCTGGAAACATGTCGGCTAGAGGAAACGTTATTATTATCGGCGCAGGGCCGTCGGGCAGCATTGCCGGGGCTTTACTGAGCAATAAAGGTTATCAGGCCACTATTGTTGAGCGGGATGCTTTTCCCCGTTTTAGTATCGGCGAGAGTTTATTGCCGCAGTGCATGGAATTTATTGAACAGGCAGGGATGCTCGATGCGGTTCAGGCGGCAGGTTTTCAATTAAAAACCGGGGCGGCTTTCTTGCATAACGATAAACATTCCGAATTCTGTTTCGCTGATAAATTTACCCCCGGATTTGATTCAACCTATCAGGTACAGCGCGACCGCTTTGATGCGCTACTGGCCGATGAAGCACAACGCATGGGGGTTGAAATACGCTGGCGGCAGGAAGTCATTGCGGCTGATTTTAGCGGCAGCAAACCGATGCTGACGGTCCAGGATCGCACGAGCGGCCAGAGTTATCAGCTGACCGCTGATTTCGTCCTCGATGCCAGCGGTTTCGGCCGGGTATTACCGCGTTTGCTGGACCTGGAAAAACCTTCCGGTTTTCCGGTACGGCAGGCGGTGTTTACTCATCTGGAAGACCGGATTGATGACGCAAGCTATGATCGCAATAAAATCCGCATCATCGTTCACCCCAAACTGACCGATGTCTGGTATTGGCTGATTCCTTTCAGTAACGGGCGCTGCAGTTTCGGTGTGGTAGGCGAGGCAAAGGTATTTGATATTCCCGGAGCAGACAGGCAATCCGTGCTGCAGCAATTCGTTGCCGAGGAGCCGGGTTTGTCCGCACTTTTACGAAATGCGGTATTTGACACCCCGGTCAACAGCATCACCGGTTACAGCGCCAATGTCAAAAGCTTGTATGGCAATGGTTATGCGTTGCTGGGTAATGCTGGCGAATTTCTCGACCCTGTCTTTTCTTCCGGCGTCACTATAGCGATGAAATCGGCCAGTTTGGCTGCTGATGTGCTGGACCGGCAGTTCAAAGGCTTGTCTACAGACTGGCAAAGCGATTTTGCCGAGCCGTTGCAAAAAGGCGTGGAAACCTTCCGCACCTTCGTTAGCTCATGGTATGAAGGCAGTTTTCAGGATGTGGTGTTCTACCCGCACCTGAAGAAGGTTGAACAAAAGAATGACATTAAACAGATGATCTGTTCGATTCTGGCAGGTTATGTCTGGGATGAGAATAATCCCTATGTCAAAAATTCCCATCATCGCCTGAAAACGCTGGTAGAGTTGTGCCGCGAGTCCTGATTGCTTATGAAGCTGTATCTTAATGACCTCGGCATCCTGTCAGCGGCTGGTAATGATGGCTGTCAGATTTTAAGCCATTTGCTGGCCGGAGATCGCTCAGGATTGGTCAGGACCGATGAGTTTTCGCCAGGCCAGCCATGTTATGTCGGCGCTGTCCAGGCAGAATTGCCCGAAATCGAAAAAAAATACAGCATTTATAATTGTAGAAACAATCAATTACTTTTAGCGGCGTTGAGCCAGATTAAGGCGACAGTCAACGGCATGATTAAAAACTATGGTGTTGACAGGGTCGGCGTGGTCATCGGCACCAGCACATCCGGGCTCAGAAACACGGAACTGGCGCTGGCAGAAGTCGCCAGAGGCAGACCCAAACCGGAAAAATTTCATTATAAACAGCAGCAACTTGCTGGCGGCGCCGATTTTCTTGCATCTGTTCTGGGGCTGAAAGGCCCGGCCTATGCAATATCGACAGCCTGCTCATCCAGCGGCCGGGCGTTTGCCTCAGCACGCAGGCTGATTGCTCTGGATCTTTGTGATGCTGTGATTGTCGGCGGTGCCGATAGCTTATGCCGTTTTACGGTGTGTGGGTTTGAAGCCCTGGAGTCCTTATCAGCTGGATTGTGCAAACCCTTTGGCCGGCATCGGGATGGTATCAATTTAGCCGAGGCGGTAAGCCTGTTTGTATTAAGCAAAGAAGAGGGACCTGTGTTACTCCAGGGGATTGGCGCCAGCACTGACGCTTATCATTTTTCCGCGCCCGACCCTGCCGGCGGCGCCGTGATCACTGCCATGGAAATGGCATTGGCGGATGCACAGATGCGGCCTGAACAAATCGACTATATTAATCTGCATGGCACCGCTACAGCGCTAAATGATGCTATGGAGAGTGAAGCAATTGAACAAGTATTTGGTGATAGAGTTGCCGTCAGTTCGACCAAGGGCATGACCGGCCATGCCTTAGGTGCGTCAGCCGCGCTGGAGCTGGGCATTTGCTGGTTGTTATTGACACAGCCTGATGAGCAGGGCTTATTAATACCGAATATTAATGACGATGAATTGGACAACACTTTGCCGGCTTTGAATTATGTAAAACCGGGTCAGACATTGGGAAGACGCATTAACCAGTGTCAGAGCAATTCATTTGCCTTTGGCGGCAACAATATATCGATCATCATCTCGCGACTATGAAAAACTTTACTGTCGAAGAATTGGTGCCTCATACCGGCCGAATGGTGTTACTGAACCGGGTGCTTGAATTTGATGATGAAAATATGCTTGCAGAAGTCATCGTGCGTGATGACGGACTGTTTGGCGATGGTATGGCGGTACCCGCCTGGCTCGGAATAGAATACATGGCGCAAACCATCGCTGCGCTTGGCGGTATGAAGCGCAGACTGGCCGGAAAACCCCTTAATCCGGGCTTCTTACTGGGAACCAGACGCTATGATTGTAATGTTGGTCTGTTTGCAGTCGGTTCGGTTTTAACTGTTAGCGTTAAACGCTTGGTAGAGGATCAGGGGCTGGGAGTGTTTGATTGCCTTATTACAGCAGCGGGTATTTCAGCTTCTGCAAAAC
>JBAQEN010000334.1:0-2767 GCA_049286765.1 Methylococcaceae bacterium | reverse complement strand
GCTGATCTGCTGCCTGTTCGAAACAGATTTGTAGCGGCGTGATGTCATGTTTTTATGCAATTCATTATATTTATCAATGAAATACATTATACCATGCGGATGATGAAATAATACTTTCACAGTCTCGCCAGCAAACCGCCAAGCTATTTGGAAAGTTCAGATAAGTATTCAGTATCATCGACTTTGATTATGGCGGATTGCCTAACGGCGAATTCGCCTTACAGGTTTAGTGCCGCAAAATCCCGGATTCCGCAAGCTCCATCCAGGCTATTCATATGGGTTCGGTTCTTTCAGGTTAAAAGCCGACAGAATACAGTAGGGGTAATTCTTTCGCAGCTTCAATGCCGAATGCGGAAGAGTTCATACCACTGATACCGTTTCACTCCATACGGGCTTGTTTGCCCTGAATATTACAATTAACTTTTTCGCAAACGATCCAATGCACAATTAAATCAAAAACTGATTTTACAGGTAACTTTGTTTTTCCTTTAAGAGCACACTCCCAGATAACTAAAGTCTTCCAGCCGGCATAGGAGTATTGCTTAAGATTTTCCTGGTCGCGCTTTTTATTTGAAGATATTTTTGCCTCCCAGAACTCTTTTCTCGTAGAGGGCCATTTGAAAAGATGGCAATTATGCGCATGCCAGAAGCAGCCATTGATCAAAATTATTGCTCTGTACCTGGGCAGAACAATATCGGGCTTGCCAGGTAGTTTGGTGCTGTGTAGTCTGTATCTGAATCCAAGTCTATGAAGACCTTTACGAATAAGAATTTCCGGTTTTGTATTCTTTCCATGTATTCCTGACATCATTCTGGAACGAGTTACTTTATCTACAATATCCGTCATTTGGTTAAAACCTGGTATGATGCACAGCCTGGAAAATAATTAATTTGAAAATAAATAACATAGAGAATTATATACCAGTCCTTGACCTGTTTACCGGGCCCGGAAGTTTTGCTGAAGGAATATCGACTTTTGTCGCGCCAGATGGAAAGAAACCATTTGATATACGACGTTCTGTTGAAAAGGAAGGTAGCTCATGGAGAACCCTGAGACTACGCGCTTTTACCCGTCAGTTTACAGATGGTCTTCCACTGGAATACTATGAATACATTGTAGGTAAGTAGCCGTTCAAAAGTTATTTAACATTTTTCAAGCTGGTTTTAGTGAGTATTTTTCCCATTATTCTTTTGGATATTGCAAGTAAAAGACTATGCTTTTTTGAAATTATGGCATCTTCTACCTCAACCAATGTCGAAACTTGGAATGTTAAAAAACATATGCACTTCTACTTAGGGATAGGAAAACAAACACACGTCAGTGCAATTATTAATTAACACCTTGCTATTTTTAGGAGAGATAACATGAATACATCACGCATCCCCGATTTTTCTAACAAAAATTTTGATGGAATGTTAACGTGGTTCGCTGAAATGTCAGTACACGAGTTAGTATTTCATCCTGACGATGCACCAGAAAGTATTGTTTCGATTGCCACTGGTGAAAAAGTTTTCACAGCTGATGAGTGCCAAAAACTCGAAATCATACTTTCTGAAATGTTCGGTCAATTCAATGATAAGGTTTACGAAGCCGCCTGTCCGGTATTCATGAAGCGCATGGGCATACAACTAGATGCTTGATTAAGAAATTAGTAAATGGACTTTATACTCCTTAATTTTTTCCTCGTATTCCTGACTTCATTCTGGAGCGAGTTGCTTTATCGACAATGTCGGCCATTCTGTCAAAACTTGGTAATATGCTCTACTAGAAAAAATCATAAGTCTGAAAACTAAATAATATGGAGAATTATATACCTGTCCTGGACCTGTTTGCCGGGCCCGGAGGACTTGCTGAAGGAACATCGGCCTTTGTCGTACCAGATGGAAAGAAACCATTTGATATAACCCTTTCAGTTGAAAAGGAAAACAGCGCATGGAGAACCCTGAGACTACGTGCTTTCACACGTCAGTTTAAAGATGGACTTCCACCAGAATATTATCAATACATTGCTGGTAAATTGGGTAATAGTCCTGAAGATGAGCTGTTCAAAATATATCCGGCACAGGCCGAACAAGCTAATAACGAAGCACTGCAGTTTACACTGGGTAATGATTGCAATCTGGATTTAGATGCTCTGATTAAAGAAAGACTTAATAAATCAAAAAACTGGGTTCTGATTGGCGGCCCTCCGTGCCAAGCTTACTCACTTGTTGGCAGGGCCAGAAACAAAGGTAACACCGAATACAAAGCAGAAGATGATCATCGACATTTTCTATACAAGGAGTATCTGAGAATTATCGAAAATTTCCAGCCAGCCGCTTTCGTCATGGAAAAATGTAAAAGGAATACTTTCATCCAGAATTAATGGTGATCTGATTTTTCACCATATACTGGATGATCTGGAGCAGGCAGGTTATCGAATTCATTCACTGGTTAAAACCCGGCAACCCGATTCAAAGCCAGATCCTCACGATTTCGTTATCTGTTCGGAACAATACGGCATTCCCCAGGAAAGACACCGGGTCATTGTTCTTGGTGTCAGAAATGACATCAAAAAGGAACCAAACCAAAAGAGAGAGAGTGACTGAGGAACAGGCAATTTACGATTTGCCTCAAAGTTGGCATTAAGCTGTTCTCAATATTGAAAAATGCCTAAACAGTTCAACAGGCATTGCATTCTTAAGTTCCCACGTAATTGAAATTGGACGTTCACCTTCTGCTTTAATTGGCAAAGTCTCACCAAGCGCGGCATATTCTGAATCTTGA
>JBAQEN010000333.1:0-7077 GCA_049286765.1 Methylococcaceae bacterium | reverse complement strand
TTTATCCAGAAGGGACAAACGTTCATCGGTTTTCCAGCAATCATTGATGAAGGTGATGCAGTCGGTGTGCGTATTTTTGACACAGAACAAAAAGCATCGCAGCAGCACCAGGCGGGTTTAATGCGTTTGTTTCAACTGCAACTACGTAAGGAATGCACCTATATCATAAAAAATATGCCGCAGTCGGCAATGGCGGAAATAACCTACAATCGCTTGCCCAAGCATCCCATTATTTCGACATTTTCCAGCCGAAACCTGGGGGCGAGCGCATCGTATAAAGAAGATATGTTGTATTTAATTCTGTACAGCGTATTTGTTGAAGCCAGGGACATACGCACACAACAGGCGTTTGAGCAAAGTTTGCAGCAACACAAGCCGGAGTTGATCGGTATTGCGAATGAAGCAGGAAAAATTGCGCTGGAGATCATGGAACTCTATGCTACGGTCAAAACACAGTTGAAACGACTCAATGCCAATGATCCAGTAGCGAGAGATGCCAATGAACAGCTGGATTTGCTTATTTATGCTGGTTTTATCCGCAATACGCCTTACCAGCAGCTTAAAGCCATCCCGCGTTATCTGAAGGCTATACAATATCGCCTTGATAAATTTGATAATAATCTGCAGAAAATCCAGGAAGTGAGTCGTTATTCAACACGTTTCTGGAAAGATATAGAGAAAAAAGCAAAAAAAGACATCGTTATTCCGGAGCAGGATTCGTTCCGCTGGGCGCTTGAAGAGTTCAGGGTTTCGTTGTTTGCGCAGCAACTTAAAACCGCTTATCCGGTTTCTGCAAAACGCATGGATAAAGCCTGGGATGAACGAGGTTAGGATTTTTATTGATTACCCAAAATAGTTTTTGACTAATCAGTTTTGTACACAGCGAAAATCAACGAGTTAGGAAAAGGGTAATTCGAACTGGCTGACATTCGGCGATAAATTATAATGCGTTGATAATTAATATAATTATTGGTTTGTCGTGTTGTTGTACAATTTAACAAAACTGTAATAAAAACCGCAATTAAGCGAGCAATAAAACAAGTTATCCATAGAGTTATCCACAGGTTTTGTGTGTAACTGGCGAACAAGTTGTTTTAATAAATAAAATGCAAAAAAGCTTTTGTTAATTGCAGTGATGGGTTTCATGAAAAATAGTAATTGATTTTGATTCGCTAGTATTTATACACAGAACAAATCAATAGCTTGGAATTATTAATATAGGAACTGCAGAATACCGTTTAGTATGTTGCAACTCATTGATAGTATTGATTTATAATATCTTGTCGCGTTTTTGTACGATTTAACAAAACTGTAATAAAAACCAGAGCTAAGAGCTGTATATAACAATCAATCCCCAGAGTTATCCACAGAGTTTGTGTATAATTACCAGCCCAATATTTTATTGACAACAATCTGCAAAGCTTTTTTAATAAAAAAGGCTCAACTAAATAGTAAAACGGCGCTACTTTTTGTCATCCCAATACAACATAGAGGTTTTCCTATATTTTTGTCAGGTTTATAGGTTAAAATAATCGGCTTTCTAATCTGGACGAGTGGGCTGCGGTGGTGACTTTTAACACGCTACCTCACTTGGCTTTGATCTGTCTGCAAGTATCCGACGGGAATCATCCAAACCGATGGCTAGTAGCCACAGCGGTCTTAGGTATGACTGCGGTTGGTATGTAGTTGATAATGCCCCAGTACGAACCTTCTGTAGTGATTTTTAGTTTGAACCTTTACAGAGGGTGGTCACCTAAAAAGTTTTTTATGCCCAACTTTAGAGTAAAAACATGACAGATTTATCGCTTTACAGAAACATAGGTATTTTCGCGCACGTTGATGCCGGTAAAACCACCACAACCGAGCGAATTTTAAAACTCACCGGTAAAATCCACAAAATCGGCGAAGTGCACGATGGTGCAGCGACGACAGACTTCATGGAACAGGAACAGGAACGCGGCATCACGATTCAGTCTGCGGCAACAACCTGTTTCTGGAAAGATCATCGTTTTAATATCATCGATACCCCTGGACACGTTGATTTTACTATCGAAGTTTATCGTTCACTAAAAGTGCTGGACGGCGGTATTGGCGTTTTTTGCGGTTCAGGTGGTGTAGAACCCCAATCAGAAACCAACTGGCGTTATGCGAATGACTCTGAGGTTGCGCGTGTTATCTATATCAACAAACTGGATCGTATCGGTGCTGATTTTTACCGTGTGGTCAAGCAAGTTGAAGATGTACTCGGCGCTCACCCGCTGGTGATGACGCTGCCTATAGGCACAGAAGACCAGTTCTCAGGCGTGGTCGATGTACTGACTCGCAAAGCGTGGATATGGGATGATTCAGGAGACCCGTTAAATTACACAATACAGGACGTTCCTGCCGACATGGTAGCTGATGTCGAAAAATGGCGTGAAAAAATGATTGATGAAGTCGCTGATCAATATGACGATGTCATGGAAAAATATCTTGAAGGTGAAGAACCCGATATTGACACGATCAAGCGTTGTATCCGTAAAGGTACGATTAATCTGGATTTCTTCCCGACTTTCTGCGGTTCGTCTTTCAAGAATAAAGGCGTACAACTGGTGCTTGACGGTGTTGTTGATTATTTGCCTAATCCAACCGAAGTTAAGCCACAACCTGAAGTGGATCTTGAAGGTCACCCGACCGGCAATTTCGCAATCGTTGATGCCAATAAGCCGCTTCGTTCCCTGGCATTCAAAATCATGGATGACCGTTTTGGCGCGTTAACTTTCTTGCGTATCTACTCCGGCAAGCTGGAAAAAGGTACGTCAGTATTGAATACCTTTACCGGCAAAACCGAGCGTATCGGCCGTATTGTGGAAATGCATGCCGATGCCCGTAATGAACTGGATTCTGCGCAAGCAGGTGATATCGTTGCAGTTCTCGGTATGAAGAACGTACAAACCGGTCACACTCTGTGCGATCCGAAATTTCCTGCAACCCTGGAACCTATGGTATTCCCTGATCCGGTTATTTCATTGGCTATTACGCCTAAGGATAAAGGCGCCTCTGAAAAAATGGGCATCGCGCTGGGTAAAATGATTCAGGAAGATCCTTCTTTTCACGTTGAAACTGATGAAGACAGTGGCGAAACTATCCTAAAGGGCATGGGCGAGCTGCATCTTGACATTAAAGTAGATATCCTGAGACGTACGCATGGCGTAGATGTTATCGTCGGTAAACCACAAGTCGCTTACCGCGAAACCATTACCAAACGCGTTGAAGACGAATACACCCACAAGAAACAATCAGGTGGTTCAGGTCAATACGGTAAGATCAACTATATTATTGAGCCTGGTGAGCCCGGTAGCGGCTTTGCCTTTGAATCGGCGGTTACCGGCGGTAACGTGCCACGCGAATACTGGCCGGCGGTGGAAAAAGGCTTTCGAAGCATGCTGGATAAAGGCGTATTGGCGGGTTTCCCTTGTTTGGACTTTAAAGTCATTCTGACAGACGGTGCTTTCCACGCGGTTGATTCGTCTGCGATTGCTTTTGAAATTGCTGCAAAAGCGGCGTTCCGTCAGTCGATTCCAAAAGCCGGCCCGCAATTGATCGAACCGATCATGAAAGTAGATACCTTCACACCGGAAGCGCATGTCGGCGATGTGATCGGCGATCTTAACCGTCGTCGTGGCATGATCAAATCTCAGGATCCCGGCGTAACCGGTGTGCGTATTAAATCAGATGTACCGTTGAGCGAAATGTTCGGCTATATCGGTGATTTACGCACGATGACTTCCGGTCGCGGTCAATTCTCGATGGAGTTCTCGCATTATATGCCATGCCCGAAAAACGTGGCTGAAGAAGTCATCAAGGAAGTCAACGAACGTAATAAAAAGAAGTAATCCGGAAAGTATTAGCTTTTGAAGAAAGAGGGCTTGGGTTAAGGGTATAGTTTTTGATTTTATACCCTTATTCAGGCCTTCTCCATGAAGGGAAAGGGGGTGAATAATCAGAAGTTCACTCAGGCCTGACTATTTAGCAATGCAGCTTTTTGTCGAATGTTTCTTGCAGTTTGACTAAGCCGGATTGAGTAAGTCCAGGACGGCTTGTGCCTGCTCGGCTGCTTCCCTACCTAAATTGGTCAGATAACCACCGTCTTTATGTGATAAAAGGCCTTTCTCGTACAATCGTTGTGTTGCAGCAATAATTTCAGGTGCAGCTGTTTTATGTACTTTGATTCCTTCTTGGGTAGTGCTTAAATTGTAGCGTACCAGAATGTTTAGTTCGTCTACAAGGTCTTGAGTATAGGGCATAGTGAATCCTTATGATTAATTAATCTGAACCTGATAGCATAAAGCCATTTCTACAGAAGGAGAATCTTTTTTTCGGGAAAGAGCTTAAGATCAGAATGAATCTGCCTCTCCCATAGCATAGCGTGCTTATTTGGCTTTATACCAAAAAAATGCCGGCATCAATAACAAGCCTCTCTTGTTCAACCCGCTTCCTGTTCAGCTTCTTTCGGTCGATCAACTGACCATAATTTCTCAAGTTGATAGTATTCGCGTGCCTGAGCGGTCATCGCATGAACAATCACATCACCCAGATCCAACAGTATCCAGTCTGAACCCAAATCACCTTCTATCCCTAACGGTGTAAAGCCCTTTTCCTTGACTTTTTCTATGATGTGATCGCATAACGACCTCAGGTGACGATCAGACGTTCCTGTCACCACCACCATGTAATCGGTAAAGCTGGTCTTGCCCCGGACATCCAGTGTCGATATATGTTGTCCTTTGCGTTCATCCAGAACTTCCTGGACAATTTTCAATAACTCTTCTACTTGCATTAAAATTCCTAGTGTAAATAATGAGACTGATGTCTCTGGTAAAGCTTGTGTTGCCTGATATAGGCGATGACAGAATCAGGTAGTAAAAACCCTGGATTTCGTTGTTCTACGATCATATTCCTGATAGCCGTTGCCGAAATATCAAGTTGTGTGACTTGCTGAAAGTATAACTTACCTGCCAGGTTGTGTGCCAACTCAGTTATCCCGGTAGCCAGCCTGGCTTTAAAAAATTCGTCGAGATTTTTTATTTTAAAGCCCGGCCGGGTCATGACGACAATATGCGCAGTGTCAAATAAATGCTGCCATTGACGCCAGGTTTTTAAATGATTGAACGCATCACTGCCGATAAACAACAGCAATGGTTCGTTTGGAAATTCCTGCCGTAAAGACTTCAGTGTATCCACCATATAAGACGCGCCGTGCCGGTTTAGTTCGCGGGTATCAATAATCAATCCCGGCTGATTTTTTATCGCCAGCTCCAGCATCTGCAGGCGCATTAAAGCAGTTGCTTCAGGTTGATCTCGATGCGGCGGTTGCGCGCTGGGGATTAAGCGGACTTCTGTCAGCCCAAAAATTTCTTTAACTTCAAGCGCTGAGCGTAAATGCCCATAGTGAACCGGGTCAAATGTACCGCCAAAAAGTCCAATCATTTACTTACTGCCAGTAGGTGCGGATTTATCTGCAAAGTGCGAATAAATGGGTACCTGCAAAGATTATTGCCTGATATGGCCATCGCCCAGGACGATATATTTTAATGAGGTCAGCCCTTTTAAACCGACGGGTCCGCGTGCGTGTAACTTATCGGTGCTAATGCCGATTTCCGCGCCCAAACCATACTCAAAGCCGTCGGCAAAACGGGTTGAGGCATTTACCATGACCGAACTGGAATCCACTTCGCGCAAAAAGCGTCTAGCCCGCGTGTAATCTTCGGTCACTATGGCTTCGGTGTGGCTGGAGCCGTATTTATTGATGTGCTCGATCGCTTCATCCAGACCATGAACAACTTTGATCGATAAGATGGGCGCCAGATATTCAGTGTGCCAGTCTTCTTCGCTTGCTCTTATACACTTCGGAATCAAGGAACCGGTTTTAAGGCAACCGCGCAGTTCAACGCCTTTTTCGAGATAAATCTTAGCCAATACCGGCAATACCGTAGCGGCAATACTTTCGGCAACCAGCAAGGTCTCCATCGCATTGCATACGCCATAACGATGGGTTTTGGCATTGACGGCAATCTTGACCGCTTTTTCAAGATCGGCTTTATCGTCGATATAAACGTGACAAATACCATCCAGATGTTTAATCACAGGAATCGTTGCATCCTGGGAAATACGTTCGATCAGGCCCTTGCCGCCGCGAGGCACGATAACATCAACATATTGCTTCATGGTAATTAATTCGCCCACCGCAGCGCGATCCGCTGTTGCGACGATTTGCACCACTTCGGCAGGCAAACCGGCAGCCTCAAGACCTTTGGTAATGCACAATGCAATGGCCTGATTGGAATGAATGGCTTCCGAACCCCCTCTTAAAATACAGGCATTGCCGGATTTAAGACACAAAGCCGCTGCATCGACAGTAACATTGGGACGGGATTCATAAATAATGCCGATAACGCCCAACGGCACGCGCATTTGCCCGACTTGTATGCCGCTGGGTCTATAAACTAGTTCGCTGATTTCACCGACCGGATCAGGCAAAGCGGCCACCTGTTTCAAGCCTTCAACCATCGCCAGAATACCGCTTGGCGTTAATGCCAGTCTGTCCAGTAAGGCCGCATCCAGACCATTTTGCTTGCCGGCATCCAAATCTTTCCGGTTTTCGGTTATCAGCAGTTCATGATTGCTCTCAATGGCCTCTGCAATTTTCAACAAGGCCAGATTTTTTTTACCCGACTCAGTCCGGCTGATTTCTCTTCCGGCCTTTCTGGCTCGCAGTCCTAAGCCTTGCATGTATTCTTTAATATCCACTGCGTTCTCACTAGCTGGATTAATTTAACTGATTATTATATAGGTTAAACACCGTTATTAATAGGGTTTGAACGTATCAACTGCCGGCTACTTTCACAGTCTTTGGAGCTTGGGAACCATTGTAATTAATTATTATCTCCTTTGTTTTTTCGATGCTTCACGTTCGGCTTTGATTTTTGCCAGTAATGCTTCGGCGCTGTTTTCGTCGCAGATCAGATCGGGGTTTTGGGCGCGCCAGTCGGCGGTGAGTTCGCCGCGAAAGGCTTTGGCGAGGATGGCTTGGGTCAG
>JBAQEN010000332.1:0-2192 GCA_049286765.1 Methylococcaceae bacterium | reverse complement strand
TTGCTCAACTGTTTTTTTTAGGATTAAAGGTAAAAGTGCCATATCCATAGCACGAACCTATTGGGACGAAGAAAGAACTTCACGGGCCAGAGTTTCTGGGCGAGAGGTTATTATGTTTCAACAGTGGGTAGAAACGAGGCAACGGTGAGAAGTTACAGCAGACATAACCCCAGAATTTCAGCCTGTCGTCAATCCGTAATTTCTAGAATAATCATATATGACCCCAAAAAAACTTAGATTTACTCTGGTTATTTCGATGTTGACCTTAAATGCGTTAAAATCGCAGGTTCGTACATATTTAGTACTTACCTGGAACGCTAGCTTCTGGTATATTCAGCTACCAGCAATCTAGTAGGCTGGACTGACCATGCAAACCTCTCAGGGTAGAGATAATAAAAATTCAATTCAAGTGGAGAGCTGTTATGACTGAAGGGCTATTTGTATTAACTATTATTTTTGTCGCTTATGTTGTTTATGTGGCGGTAAATGAACATAAAGCAACTGCTAAATCTCAAAAACTGGAGGCAAAGCCTGAAGCTCCAAAAGTCACTGTGGAACAGCCAAAGCCTGAGGTAGCAGCAAAAAAAGAGAAGCCAGCAACACTCAACTCGGCACTCATCAAACAATCCACGCCAGCATCTACAACTCAGGATATTGTCAAGAAGGGCTTGAGGGATCCAAAAACAGGAGAGGTTGCAACTCATTATAATAACTATCGTTTTACCAAACGTTGGATAAAAGACGCATTGGTTTCAGAAGGGTTACTGGAAAAAGTCTATAAAAATAATGAGCTGGATGCCGCAACTGAATCAGCGATAAAAGAGGCATTGGTTAAACTTGAAGCTATGGATAAATATAGAGCTTGAGTGCAAGGTGGGGGGGTTATAAAAAACCTCACTTAAAATTAGCTTAGTCAAATACCTCCGGCAAAGCCGGAGGCTTGAAAATGTGAACCGCTCAAGCTGGTTAATTGCTTTACCACCTAAATTTTGACAACTGGACTCATTCCATAGAACTTCCACCGCTTGAACTCTTCTCAGCTTACCTACCTCTCATAAATTTGCTCCTAGCATTTTAACCGTAGCTCAAGGCGTTGAAATTATGGGAACCTCTATTAATAATCAATAGTCACTTGCGCTTGAAACCCCCGTCTTTTTGTACCGCTTAATTTTTTCGCAGCATCTTTAATCGTAGTAATATGTAGTTCCGATAGGCTGGTCATGCTCTAAGGTTTCGATGGGTGAAATTATGCCTTTATAGTACATTAATTTTAAATAACCTTCCGCGGAAAATGGGAGGCTATTTTTTGCGAGTTACCTTATATAGTTGTACAACGCTATGTGAAGCGTTGGAAGAAAAAGCGAGCCAGCAGTCCAACCGTCAAACAAGCCTTTGTCCCATTAGCTTTTCCAGTGGCGGAAACTTGCCAGTTTGATTGGAGCCAAGAGACAGTTGAGCTGAGTGGCATGGTGCAAACTATTAAAGTGGCTCACTTCCGTTTGTGCTACAGCCGTCAAATGTTTGTGGTGGCCTATCCGCGTGAAATACAGGAAATGGTATTGGATGCGCATAACAAAGCCTTCACGTTCTTCGGCGGCATACCCAGACGCATGGTATACGACAATCTGAAAACGGTGGTAGATGCTATTTTCGTCGGTAAGGAACGCCGTTTTAATCGTCGTTTTTTAGCATTAGCCAATCACTATCTGTTTGAGCCAGTGGCCTGCACACCGGAATCAGGTTGGGAAAAAGGCCAAGTTGAAAATCAGGTGGGCAACATCCGTGAGTGGCTGTTTACCCCCCTAGCCAAGTTTGAAGATTTTGCCGCCCTTAACGCCTGGTTGGCGACGCCTGTCTTGAATTGGCCGGACGATCGCATCCTGAACAATCCTCATGCACCATTGCCGAGTGCTTTGCTGAAGAACAGTCGCTGTTAAGGCCGGTCAAGGTGAGCTTCGAGGCGTACAGGGAAGAGATGAAACGTGCTTCACAACTGTGTTTGATACGCATTGATCGTAATCGCTACAGTGTGCCGGCTGAATGAGCCAACACCGTGGTTTCGGTACGAGACTGTGAAAGTATTATTTCATCATCCGCATGGTATAATGTATTTCATTGATAAATATAATGAATTGCATAAAAACATGACATCACGCCGCTACAAATCTGTTTCGAACAGGCAGCAGATCAGC